>NZ_SZXM01000028.1:0-89877 GCF_005281355.1 Citrobacter sp. wls615
TCAAAACATCTTAAGTGAACGGTGTTACCCTCGTGCAGGGTTGTTGATAAAACCATTACGGGCAGGATTATCGTTGTGGTCCTGGAAACCATTGATCATGATGGGATCGCCAAAGTCATCCTGAATCGCTAAATGTCTGTGGATTCGGTTTCGTGCCCGCAACGTGAATGCGGAATCATCCGTCCCGCCAATGATGATGATGCCATTACCGGCACGGAGTGCTGCGCTCAACTCTTGCTCTCTTGCGGCCTGGTTTTGTAACGCGTTGGCAGTGGCAGATGATGACGCCAGTAGCAGTAATATGAGAACGGAGCATGAAAATACCGATGGCAGTTTCATGATTAATACCTGTTAAGAGTACGGCTATTAAAGTATAGCTTTTTGTTGCCATCCCAACTGAAAAGAAAACCAACAATTTAAGCCAGCTGTCCATACTAAGTCTGAGGGGTTGGGAGACGACGCGCGTGTCTGTGGTTGGGCCGGGAATAATGGCGGTTGATGGTGTTCCCTGCTATGACGTCTGACTGGATAATTATCACGGACTCCCTGCCAAAGTGATCGGCTATGCTCCAGATGGGCAGCGATTAGAAATCGATCTTCTGGAAGCGATGGTTATCAATATCCGTTTTCCCGCTAATTTCTTCACGCCTTGAGGGAGCCTGTACTATGGCTGAGTATCATTTTTCCACGGTCTGGCGGGTTGAGGCTTCAATCCAGGAGGTATGGGATATTTTTTCTCATCCCGATCAGTGGCCGGAATGGTGGGTAAGTCTGGAACGCATCGTTGAGATCAAGAAGGGGGATCTACAGGGCATTGGCGCGCTGCATCGTTATACCTGGAAAGGCGTTCTACCTTATCGCTTAACCTTTGATATCAATGTATTGAATATATTGCCTTGCACTTTGCTTGAAGGACAAGCCAGCGGGGCGGTAGAAGGGCGAGGCGTGTGGTCTTTTATTGCGAGTGGCAAAGAGACTATTGTCAAATATGACTGGAATGTCCGTACCACGATCCGTTGGATGAATTATCTTGCCCCGCTGGCAGCACCTGTATTTCGTTGGAATCACGATATGGTCATGCGCGAGGGGGCCAGAGGGCTAGCCCGTAAGCTGGCAACCAATGTGCATATATTTTGAAGGCGCTCTCACTGCTGTACTTTTTTGCCTGTAAATGGCTTAATAGCGGTCTTGTAGTTTCTCATTTCATTCACAGTTAACAGGTCTGTTATTGATGAATAACCTCCATCTGCTCGCCTTTTTAAGCCAGCGTCTGTCTGCTGTGATGATCGCATACGGTTTCCCAATGGGCCGTAGCTCAACTCTTACAACATGGACAGACAGCAATGCAACGTCGCCAATTTCTCAAAAATAGCGTTCTCCTTTCCGCCGCCGGTTTAGTCGGCCCTACGATTGTTAACCAGACGGTACATGCCGCAGAGCCAACAGTCGCGTCTGTCGCGCGTCGACGCTTTGTCTTATCACAAACGTATAAACTCAATCCTCCTAAGGGATCGCGCGGGGTGGTGAAACTCTGGATCCCGCTACCTGTAGGTACTGTGTTTCAACAAATGACAGCCCTTGCCTTTAGCGGGAACTATCAGCAGGCGTATGTCACCACCAACAATGCCTATGGCGCGAAGACGCTGTTTGCCACCTGGTCAGATTCGCAGGGTGAATTGTTGATTAACGTTGATATCGATATTGAAACCGCCGACTGGGAGCCGTTGCAGCAGGATGCGCTAAAAACCTGGCAAGCACCGGAGCAGATTATTTATCCGCTGGATGTAAAACCCTACTTGTTGCCGACGGCACATACTCCAGTAGATGGGCTGGTTCTGGAAACTGCGCGCAAAATTACCGGTAATGAGCAAGATCCGCTGAAAAAAGCGCGTCTCATTTACGAGTGGGTGAGCAGCCATATGGAACGGGATAATGACGTTATTGGCTGTGGTACCGGTGATGTGGCAGAGATCTTAAAAAGTGGCAAGCTCAAGGGAAAATGTACCGATATGAGCTCCGTTTTTGTTGCTTTGGCACGCGCCAGCGGTATTCCCGCACGCGAATTGTTTGGCATCCGTCTGGGCAAAGCCAATAAGCTCGAACGTTACTCGAAAAGCGCCTTTGGCAAAGCCGACAGCGCAGGCGTTGCCGATGTCAGCGGTGGACAACACTGTCGCGCCGAATTCTATCTCGCAGGTTACGGTTGGTTACCGTGCGATCCCGCTGACGTGACCAAAATGCGTCTGGCTGAGAAAAAATCGCACCAGGATGCCGATGTCCAGGCCGTCAACGCCTACCTGTTTGGTAACTGGGAAATGAACTGGGTAGGATTCAACTACGGACGTGATTTCGAGCTGTATCCGGCGACAGAGCAGGGAGCTATGAACAACTTTGGTTATCCTTACGCCGAAGTCGATGGCGACCCGATCAATTTCTACGATCCTAAAGCGTTCTCCTACCGCTATGTCGCCACAGAACAACGCTAAAGGCGCGGGACTGACCCTGCTGACGGCCGCTGCGGCTGCCGTCACTGCCGGCTTATGCTGCGTTGGGCCGCTGTTATATCTGCTGTTTGGTATCTCTGCGGCGAGCTTTGCTGTTTTAACCCGGTTTGAGTTTTTACGAATGCCTTTGATGCTGCTGTCATTGGGATTACTACTGCGTGTTTTCTGGCGACTCTATTTCTCCAGGCGGTTGTGGTGTTCTGGCTGGCTAACCCTGAAACAGGCGCGCGTTCTCTACTGGTGTGCGCTGGCGTTTATTTTACCGGTGTTATTTTACCCAACGCTGGTTGCCTGGTTTTATGAGGTGTTTGAATGAAGGTTTTCATGTTAGTGGCAGGCTTATTGTTGCCGTTATGGGTTCAGGCGGCCAATCAAAAAGTGGTGCTGGATATCCAAAATATGACCTGCTCATTATGCGTAATTTCTGTCAATCAGGCGTTACGCGAAACTGATGGCGTCATTAAAGCGAAATCCTCCCTCAAGACGAGGCAGGCAGAAGCGATCGTACCTGAAGGTTTTCCTACCGATACGTTACTTAAAGCGGTAGCAAAAACCGGGTATAGCGCGACGCTTAACCGTATTGAGCAACAATAACCGCCTACGGGTGGTTTTGTTCTGTTTTCCCGGTATGATGCCCGGCGGCCTGGTGTTCTCTTTTGTGCGTTAACTACCGGAATTCCCCTCGTATCCTGTTAACCTGAACTGGCGGTAGCTGTAAACCGCCCACGCCCATTTGTATCTGTTATCCCTCCAGCCATGTAGGATGATCACAGGCAAGAATTTTTGACTAAGGAAAAGCGTTATGAAAACGGGACCATTAAACGAGAGCGAACTGGAATGGCTGGATGATGTACTGACTAAGTACAATACGGACAAAGCTATTCTGGATGTGTCAGAACTGGATGGTTTGCTGACGGCGGTGCTCAGTTCACCGTATGAAATTGAACCGGAGCAGTGGCTGGTTGCAATTTGGGGCGGCGCGCAATATGTGCCGCGCTGGTCCTCCGAAAAAGAAATGACGCGCTTCATGAATCTGGCGTTTCAGCACATGGCGGATACGGCCGATCGTCTGGATGAATATCCTGAGCAGTTTGAGCCGCTGTTTGGTCTGCGTGAAATTGACGAGCATGAACTGACCATCGTTGAAGAGTGGTGCTTTGGTTATATGCGCGGCGTCGCGTTGTCGGACTGGTCCGCATTACCGGATACCTTAAAACCGGCGCTCGAGGCTATTGCGCTGCACGGTACGGAAGAAAACTTTGCTGTGGTTGAGAAACTGACGCCAGAAGAGTTTGAGGAAAGCGTGGACGCTATCCGTCTGGCAGCATTGGATCTGCATGCCTGGTGGATGGCGCATCCGCAGGAAACGCCGGTCAAGGTGCCGGTAAAAGTGGATGCCAAGGTCGGACGTAACGATCCGTGCCCGTGCGGCAGTGGGAAAAAATACAAGCAGTGCTGTCTGCATTAACAGAAAGGGGCGTAAAGCCCCTTTTGTTTAACCCACTTCGGGGAGTAACCCTGCTGCAATGGAAAACTGTACCGCTATCACCACAATTCCGCACATAAACACCAGCGCCAGCGCCGGTGCGCCCCCCGCCACGCGGTAGTTAGCCTGCGGGTTATGTTTTCGGCTTTGCCACGCCAGCATAGCGGGGATCAGCAACGCCAGTACCGCGAGGGCAACGCCTGCATATCCCAGCGCCATCACGAAGCCACGTGGATAGAACAGCGCAAATGCCAGCGGCGGCAGGAAAGTCACCACGCCGGTTTGCATCCTTCCTGCTACGGTATTTCGGCGCTGGAAAAGGTCTGCCAGATAGTCAAACAATCCCAGCGCGACGCCGAGGAAAGAGGTTGCCAGCGCAAGATCGGCAAACAAATGCACCGCCAGTTCAACGTGCGGTGACGCCACGACTTCACGTAATGCCTGTAACAATCCGTTTAAACCAGCATGGTTGGCTAACAGTCCCATGAACGTAGACGAGTTAATGCTGCCAAGTGTAGCCAGTTGCCAGAAAATATAGGCGATTAGAGGAATGGCGCTACCGGTGATAAATACCCAGCGCAGTTTACGGATGTTACCGTTCATATAGCTGACGATACTCGGAACGCTGCCGTGAAAACCGAACGACGTGAAGATAACCGGGATCGCGGACAGCGCCAGCCCTTGCTGAAGCGGCAGCGTAAGCAGATTCACTTTATGGATATGCGGCATTAACAGGGCCAGCATCGCCACCAGGAAAATTATCTTGGCACTAAACAACAGACGGTTGAACAGATCGACCAGCGACGTCCCAACGCAAACCACACCACCGGCAACAAAGGTGAACAGCAGCACACCTGTGGTTGGAGAGATAGCTGTCCCGGTCCAGTCGCTTATGCTGGAGGCCAGCAGTTCTCCTGCGCCACTGATATACGCCGCTGTCAGCGCGTACATCAAAAACATCATGCTAAAGCCCGTTACCCATTGTCCATAACGACCAAGATAACGTTTCGCCAGGGTACCCAGCCCGGTGTCAGCCGGTACGTGTTGATACACTTCAAGCAGCAACAGCGCGGTGTAGCACATCAACGCCCAAAGACTGACTAATAATACCAGCGTGACGCTAAACCCCACGCCTGCCGCAGCCAGCGGCATTGCCAACATTCCGGCACCAATCGTGGTTCCCGCCACGATAAAAATACTACCCAGGGTTCTGTTTTTCACGCTTTCCTCTGTCCCGGAGATAATCAACGGTTATATCTGCGGCGCAGGTTAAGGCAAAACGTTATTTTCGTCAAATCACCGTTACAACACGTGTACATTAAACTTTACGATTATTTGATATTTTAAGATGCATACGAAATAACATTTATCTGCTGGTAAACCTGTGTTAGCGCAAAGCAGCGCCCTGCGGTTCACATTAGGCTATGCCCTTTATTGAGGAGGTAGTATGGAATCTATTCACGGTCATGAAGTGCTCAATATGATGATTGAATCTGGCGAGCAGTATTCAAATGGCAGTCTTGAAGCGGCAATTACGGCACGTTTTGGCGAGCACGCACGTTTTCACACCTGTTCTGCGCAAGGTATGACGGCGGCCGAGCTGGTGGCATTTTTAGCGGCGAAGGGGAAGTTTATTGCAAAAGAAGACGGCTTCTCTACGCACGAAAGCAAGATCTGCCGCCATTAAGATTATCGAATAACGGTGGCAACTCACCACCGTTATCTAACAGAATTAATTCTGTGTATCGAGCGTAGCCAGCTCTTTGTCGATGAAATAAAGACCTTCACCGCTTTTTCCTGCCAGTGATAGCTTATCAATAACAGATTTAAATAATTTCTCTTCTTCATGCTGCTCAGCAACATACCACTGCAGGAAATTAAACGTCGGATAATCCTGGTGGGTCATTGCCGCATGTGCCAGCTCATTAATTTTCTGCGTGATCAGCTGTTCATGTTCGTAAGTCACACGGAACAGTTCGTCCAGAGAAGCATATTCAGCGAAAGGGGAAGAGACGGCATTAATACGCGGTAAGCTACCGGTGTCAGTCAGGTAGTCGAACAGACGCTGCATATGCGTCATCTCTTCCTGGGCGTGACGGCGCAGAAACGCGGCAGCACCTTCAAAGCTGTGATAGCTGCACCACGCGCTCATCTGTTGGTAGAGCAGAGATGAGTATAATTCAAGATTCATTTGCTCATTCAGTTGGTCAATCATTTCTGTTTTCAGCATGGTTCTGCTCCACAAACGTCATTAAATATTACGTGGCGCCACTATAATTTGTTATTTAATTATTTGCAAAAGGTAAAATAATAAATTTATTTATTAAAAATACGAATGGGAATAAAACGCATTAACGCTATTAAGCGGAGGATATAAATAACGAAGTAACTAATGACCAGCAAAAAATGCTGGTCGAAATATTAATAATTGAATGAGGGCGCTTGAGATACCGCGACGCCGTGACACTGCCAGGCGAGCGTAATTTTGGTATTCAAACACAAAGAACCGGCATATACGCTACAGGTTGACACCGGTTGACCAAATGCTGCGGCGCTGGCGTAGCCCATACGCTGGCACTCTTTGGTGGCTGTTCCCTGGGTTACGTAGTCATCGGTTCGTGCCGTTTGCAACATGGCCTGGTTGTAGGTCAGTCGAACCACACCGGTGATAGCGCTGGCTTCGCTGACCTGCGCCTGTTTGGTAATAGTGCATCCTGTCAGCACGAGCGGCAAAAGGGCAAGGATAAAGGTCTTCATGTGATCGCTCTGAAAGTTCGGAGATAGGCTATCATGGCATACGTGTTGACGTATCAATGGCTTGAATAGCCTGAAAATCACCTGCGATTAATCGCAACGACGTCTGGTTCTTGAGGCTATTCTGGGCTGCTGAGGGAAAAATGTGAGCACTACATTAATTTATAAAACAAAAGTTCATTAAATTTGAAAGTGAGTTTGCAAAATAGTAATGTGGCCTGAATGTTATGACTTTCAGCAGTCCCCGCTACGCATTCAGGAGATGACAGAATGAAAATTGCATTGATGATGGAAAACAGTCAGGCAAGCAAAAACGCCATCATTCATAACGAGCTTAAAGCCGTTGCGGATGAGAAAGGTTTTCCCGTTTTTAACGTCGGTATGAGCGATGAAAATGACCATCATCTGACCTACATTCATTTAGGGATTATGGCCAGCATTCTGCTTAATTCCAAAGCCGTGGATTTTGTGGTCACGGGCTGCGGTACGGGTCAGGGCGCAATGATGTCACTGAATATCCATCCGGGAGTGGTATGTGGGTACTGCCTTGATCCGGCGGACGCATTCTTGTTTTCTCAGATAAACAACGGTAACGCACTTTCACTGGCCTTCGCCAAGGGTTTTGGCTGGGGCGCCGAGCTGAATGTGCGCTATATGTTTGAAAAAGCGTTTACTGGACGTACCGGGGAAGGTTACCCTCCGGAACGTAAAGAACCGCAGGTGCGTAACGCCGGTATTCTGAATCAGGTGAAAGCGGCAGTGGTAAAAGAGAATTATCTGGATACATTGCGCGCTATCGATCCTGAACTGGTGAAAACCGCCGTGTCGGGTCCACGCTTCCAGCAATGCTTCTTCGATAACTGCCAGGACAAGTCTATCGAAGCGTTCGTGCGCGAGATTATTGGCTAAATCCTGCTGGCCCGGCGGTGTTCACCTGCCGGGCTATCTGTTCTTATCAGAGACTGCGCTTCCCGCATCACGGGTAAGCCGCAGCGTATCGACCATACCTATCAGACAAATTATGGCGATAACCACAAAGGCCAGACGGAAGCTGATCCCCGGAATATTGCCCAGTGCCAGCCATTCACTGACTTCATCGCCGATACGGATCCCAATAGCGGCTAATGAAATCCCCAATCCCACAGCTAACTGTGTTGCCGTACTGAACAGCGTATTGGCGTAGCTCATTTGCGGCGCGGGGACGTCCGCAAAGGCAAGCGTACTGACGCCGGTAAACTGGATTGAACGGAATACGCCGCCCAGATACAGTACCAGCAAAATAACCCACACGGGAGTTTGCGGCGTTATCAATGCGCAGGCCAGCAGCGCCAGGACGTTGAGTGCCCCGTTGATCAGCAGCAATTTTTTAAAGCCCAGCCAGCGTATTAACGGTGTGGTGGCAGGTTTTATCGTCAGATTGCCCACAAACACCGCCAGGACCAGCGAACCTGCGTGAAAAGCGTTCATGCCAAAGCCTACCTGAAACATTAACGGCAGCAGAAATGGTACGGCGCTGATAGAAGCGCGAAACAGCGACCCGCCGTACATCGTGACGCGAAAAGTCGGGACACTCATCGCATCGAGACGAATCATTGGCCAGGCGGCGCGACGAAAATGGCGTAGAGCAAACAGGAAGGTTGCTATTCCCAGCATGAGAAGTCCGGCAGTTAGCCAACCCTGCGGCTGCTGGGTTCCCAGTAATTCCATGGCATACACCAGGCTCACCATGGCAACAGAGGTTGCGACAAAACCCGCTATATCAAACGGACGGCGCTCGTCGTCATGAATATCCGGAATAAAACGTAGCGCCAGCGCTATCGCCAGTATTCCCAGTGGGACGTTAATGAAAAAGATCCAGCGCCAGTTGGCATAGCTGGTGATGAATCCCCCAAACGGCGGACCGATGATGGGCGCGACTAACGCGGGCCAGGTCAGGGTCGCAATAGCGGTGATTAACTGATGTTTAGGCGTGGTGCGTAGTACCGCGAGGCGGCCAACTGGAACCATTAGCGCGCCGCCCACGCCCTGTAAGATTCGCATGGCGACAAAGCTTTCAAGACTGGTGGACAAACCACATAAGACCGAGGCGAGGGTAAATATCGCCAGTGCGAGGGTAAATACTTTTCTGGCACCGAAGCGGTCCGCAATCCAGCCGCTGGCGGGGATAAGTACGGCGAGGGTGATCAGGTAGGCGCTGATACCAATGTTGAGGTCAACCGCCTGTACGCCAAAGCTTTTGGCCATGTCGGGTAGGGCGGTGGCGATCACCGTGCCGTCAATAAACTCCATAAAGAAAGCGCCGGCAACAAGTAATGCCGCTGGGGAGAGACCGCGTTTATTCTCAACCGCTAAATGTTCACTCATTTGTGCTTGCCATCTCAAAAGAAACTGACTGGAACTATTTTTATTTCAGCGTATCCGCTATGCGTACACCGCTATCGTTTCGATCGCTGAATGGGTACTATGACGACCTTTCTATAAGGAGCTCATTATGTCCCAAACACTGAATGCCGATCAGGAACTGCTCTCGGACGTTGTTGCCTGTCAGTTAGTTATCAAACAAATTCTGGATGTTATTGATGTTATCGCCCCGGTAGAAGTTCGGGAGAAAATGTCCAGCCAGCTGAAAAGCATCGACTTTTCAAGTCACCCTGCAGGTGCCGATCCGGTTACTATGCGCGCAATACAAAAAGCAGTTGCCTTGATCGAGTTGAAATTCACGCCGCAGAATGAGTCTCACTAAAATAAACCGTTGTTTCAGGTTTTAGAAAGGCTTTTTTGCGCCTTTGAGAATGAGAGGCGCGAGCGTAGAGATCATTGAGCGCTAGCCGGATAAGATGCGTGGCATGACTATCCGGCGAGCGTTATGA
Source organism: Citrobacter sp. wls615 (assembly GCF_005281355.1). Taxonomy (NCBI): domain Bacteria; kingdom Pseudomonadati; phylum Pseudomonadota; class Gammaproteobacteria; order Enterobacterales; family Enterobacteriaceae; genus Citrobacter; species Citrobacter sp. wls615. The sequence continues at coordinate 9,615 of NZ_SZXM01000028.1, forward strand.
AAATTGAAGATTAGTGATGTTGGTAGTTTACGACGTTCAGCAGATGTTTATCGGTTTGCGCCATGCACAGTCCCGCGCGTTTCGCGCTGCGAACTTCATCAAGAATGGTTTGTAACAGCACGCCATCCTGCTGTTGCTCTTTTTCCAGATCGTGGAGAAAATCAACGGTTGGCTCATCGTTCAATGCTTCTGCTTCATTGGTTAAGCGTGATAGCTTACTCGAACGCTGTTGGTACTCATCCAGTGTTTTCTGAAACAGTTCTTCCAGGGAAGTCAGTTCATCACCCGGAACATCGATGGCCTTGACGATGGGGTTAGCCCCGGCGCTTTTCATAAAATTAAACATACGCATCATTTGAGTTACGTTACCCTGCGCCTGCGTGCGTAGAAACGTTGCGGTGCCTGTCAGGCTATGTTCGTAGCACCATTCGCTAAGGTGCAGGTAAAGATTCGATGCGTAGAACTCAAGATTCATTTGTGTGTTGAGTTTATGAACAATTCCAACAGCAGCCATATCAATATCCTTATTTCCAGAAAGGAGAGTGTACGTTACTAACGTCAGTGCAACGGGCTGCCGCCGCACTTCACATCTACGTACAATTAAAACAGTTAGCAGAATAAATCCGTTCCGCCGGTCCTTTAGTGATCACGAATTATATTCGCTTCCGATCGAGAATCAGCATAGCGCGTGACCAGGAATAAGAAAATCCTTAAATCTGCGTATTTATGTTTTTTTACATATTGTTATAGCAATATTCTTAATGCAGGTATTTCTTAATATAGGATTGGTGAATGTAATTCTTTGATATCTATGGGGTTAAATATTAATCTCATTTATGAAATGATGTTTCATATCACAAAATAAAATTTAGCGTTCGGTTATCGTCTTGTCTTTGGTGATTTTCGAACCACTCTGGTTGTAGAAACTTCACGGCTGGCGAGGTAATTGAAAGTTACCAGATGGCTAATTTTTTGCGCCAGATCATTTTTGCCGAAATTAATAACTTTAATGGCCTGTACGATTCAGCATTGATTGTTTGGCTCTATGTGGATAAAGCGAGGTATTAAAAATGAAAAAGGTTGCGGTGCTGCTGGCGCCCGGTTTTGAAGAGGCGGAAGCGATAGTTACTATTGATATTCTGCGTCGCCTGAATATCGAAGTCGAAACACTGGCCTGCGCTGAGTCACGTGCGGTGGTGAGCTATCATGACGTGCCGATGGTGACCGATAGCACGTTGGCCGCGCGTCAGGCGCATCTCTACGATGCCGTCGTGTTGCCTGGCGGGCCGCAGGGCAGCGTTAATCTTGCCGCCAGTGAGGCAGTCATCCAGTTTGTCATCCGCCATGATGAGGCGGGAAAATTTATTTGTCCGGTGTGCTCTGCGGCCGCGCGCGTGCTGGGTGGCAACGGTCTGCTAAAGGGACGTCGCTACGTGTGCTCGGGAGATTTGTGGCAAAACGTCACGGATGGGGAATATATCGATGCGCCCGTTGTCGAGGATGGCAATCTTATTAGCGGCAAAGGATTAGGGCATATTTTTGATTTTGCGTTTACGCTTTCGGCGCGTCTGTTGGGAGATGATATTCCGGTTCGCGATCACGCCGACCACATTTATTACCCATGGTAAACATTGTTCTCCCGAATGCTTGAGCATTCGGGGACAAGGATTTGCTGACTGATGTTATGGACTAATCTGCTATTTCTCTTTTTCTTCTTCGTCAAAATCGCGTTTTTTTATGTCATTTCTCGCTGAATTTATGTACGCAATTACTGTAATTCTGTGGTGTGATGCCGCTCTCTTATGGAGAATCAATTTCCCGCTAAAAATACTCCCAGCACTGGCATTGATCTTATCAATAAAAGGTAATGCCTTGTTTTACGTCCGAATTACAAAAAATCGTCTGATTTTACCCTACATAAAAGAACGTTAAAGCTGGAGTTGACCATGCACAAATTCACTAAAGCGCTGGCTGCCATCGGCCTGGCTGCCATTATGTCACAATCCGCTATCGCTGAGTCCATGAAGCTCGGTTTCCTTGTCAAACAACCGGAAGAACCGTGGTTCCAGACAGAATGGAAATTTGCCGATAAGGCCGGTAAAGACCTTGGTTTTGAGGTGATTAAAATCGCCGTCCCGGATGGTGAGAAAACCCTTAACGCGATTGACAGCCTGGCTGCCAGTGGCGCGAAAGGGTTTGTGATTTGTACGCCGGATCCCAAACTCGGGCCTGCCATTATGGCGAAGGCGCGCGGCTACGATATGAAAGTCATTGCCGTCGATGACCAGTTTGCCAACGCGAAAGGAAAACCGATGGACACCGTGCCGCTGGTCATGATGGCGGCAACAAAAATTGGTGAACGCCAGGGCCAGGAACTGTACAAGGAGATGCAAAAGCGCGGTTGGGATGTGAAATCTACCGCGGTAATGGCCATTACTGCGAACGAACTGGATACCGCGCGTCGCCGTACTTCGGGTTCAATGGAAGCGCTTAAAGCTGCAGGCTTCCCGGAAAAACAGATCTACCAGGTCCCAACCAAATCGAATGATATCCCCGGCGCATTCGACGCCGCCAACTCCATGCTTGTTCAGCATCCTGAAGTTAAACACTGGCTGATTGTTGGCATGAACGATAACACCGTACTGGGCGGCGTGCGTGCGACCGAAGGGCAAGGCTTTAAAGCGCCAAACGTGATTGGTATCGGTATTAACGGCGTTGATGCGGTGAGTGAACTGTCCAAAGGGGAAGCGACCGGGTTCTACGGTTCACTGCTGCCAAGCCCGGACGTTCACGGCTATAAATCAAGCCAAATGCTCTACAACTGGGTGACGAAAGGTGCAGAGCCACCGGCGTTTACTGAAGTGACGGATGTGGTGCTGATTACCCGCGATAACTTCAAAGAAGAACTGGCGAAGAAAGGTTTAGGCGGTAAGTAACATAAATGCCGGATGCGTCGCCAAAGCGTCTGATCCGGCCTACGAATTACGTACTCAGTAGGCCGGATAAGGCAAAGCCGCCATCCGGTATAAAGATCTGAATCACGGAGACGTTATGCAACAGTCTACCCCGTATCTCTCATTTCGCGGCATTGGCAAAACGTTCCCCGGCGTTAAAGCGCTTACGGATATCAGTTTCGATTGCTATGCCGGTCAGGTGCATGCGCTGATGGGCGAAAATGGCGCCGGAAAATCAACACTCTTAAAAATTCTCAGCGGTAACTATGCGCCAACGACGGGATCTCTGGCGATCCGCGGTCAAGAAGTTTCGTTTGCGGATACCACAGCCGCGTTGAACGCCGGTGTCGCCATTATTTACCAGGAACTGCATCTTGTCCCGGAAATGACCGTTGCCGAAAATATCTATTTAGGGCAACTGCCGCATAAAGGCGGCATTGTGAACCGCTCGCTGTTGAACTATGAAGCGGGGCTACAGCTTAAGCATCTGGGCATGGATATTGATCCCGATACGCCATTGAAATACCTCTCCATTGGTCAATGGCAGATGGTGGAGATTGCAAAAGCGTTGGCGCGTAACGCCAAAATTATCGCTTTTGATGAACCGACCAGTTCCCTGTCGGCACGCGAGATTGAGAATCTGTTTCGCGTTATCCGTGAGCTGCGCAACGAAGGGCGCATCATTCTGTATGTCTCGCACCGTATGGAAGAGATTTTTGCCCTTAGCGATGCCATTACCGTATTTAAAGATGGGCATTACGTTAAAACGTTTACGGACATGCAGCAGGTTGATCACGACGCGCTGGTGCAGGCGATGGTGGGGCGTGACCTGGGTGATATTTATGGCTGGAAATCCAGGCCTTATGGCGCAGAGCGTCTGCGTTTGCATGAGGTCAAAGCCCCCGGCGTGCGGACGCCGATCAGTTTATCAGTGCGTAGCGGTGAAATCGTCGGACTGTTTGGGTTGGTGGGCGCCGGACGTAGCGAATTAATGAAAGGATTGTTTGGCGGCACGCGTATCACCGCAGGCCAGGTGTTTATTGATGAACAGCCAATTGATATCCGCAAACCGAGCCACGCCATTGAAGCAGGGATGATGCTGTGTCCGGAGGATCGCAAAGCCGAAGGGATTATTCCGGTTCATTCGGTGCGTAACAACATCAATATTAGCGCGCGTCGTAAACATGTCTTGGGCGGATGCGTGATCAATAACGGCTGGGAAGAAACCAATGCCGATCACCATATTCGTTCGCTCAACATCAAAACACCGGGGGCGGAGCAACTGATCATGAACCTCTCTGGCGGTAATCAACAGAAGGCTATTCTTGGCCGGTGGTTATCGGAAGAGATGAAAGTGATTTTGCTGGATGAACCTACCCGCGGCATTGATGTGGGCGCCAAGCATGAAATTTATAACGTGATTTATGCCCTCGCGGCGCGCGGTGTGGCCGTGCTGTTTGCTTCCAGTGACCTGCCAGAAGTTCTCGGTGTCGCCGATCGTATCGTGGTGATGAGGGAAGGCGAGATTGCCGGTGAGTTACTTCATGAACAGGCGGATGAACGCCAGGCGTTGAGCCTTGCCATGCCTAAAGTCAGCCAGGCTGTGGCCTGAATAAGGAGAGTATGATGTCTTCCGTTACTACATCGGGTTCAGGTGCTGCGAAGTCGGCACTAAATCTTGGCCGCATTTGGGATCAATACGGGATGCTGGTGGTGTTCGCCGCGCTGTTCCTGGTGTGTGCCATCTTCGTGCCAAACTTTGCCACCTTTATCAACATGAAGGGGCTGGGGCTGGCGGTATCGATGTCGGGTATGGTCGCATGTGGGATGCTCTTTTGCCTGGCATCCGGCGACTTCGACCTGTCCGTTGCGTCCGTCATTGCCTGTGCAGGGGTCACCACTGCCGTAGTCATCAACATGACCGAAAGCTTGTGGATTGGCGTCGCTGCCGGGCTGTTGCTGGGGATTTTATGCGGTCTGGTGAATGGGTTTGTGATTGCACGGTTAAAAATCAACGCCCTGATCACCACTCTGGCGACGATGCAGATTGTCCGCGGTCTGGCCTACATTATCTCTGACGGTAAGGCGGTCGGGATTGAAGACGAGCGTTTCTTTACCCTTGGCTATGCTAACTGGTTTGGGCTGCCGGCACCTATCTGGATAACGATCGTGTGTTTCATCATATTTGGCTTACTGTTGAATAAAACCACGTTTGGTCGTAACACGCTGGCTATTGGTGGGAATGAGGAGGCTGCGCGCCTGGCCGGGGTTCCGGTTGTTCGCACCAAGATTATTATCTTTATTCTTTCCGGTCTGGTATCTGCAATTGCGGGAATTATCCTCGCATCGCGTATGACCAGCGGCCAGCCAATGACCTCAATTGGTTATGAGCTGATCGTGATTTCTGCATGTGTTTTAGGGGGCGTATCGCTGAAAGGTGGCATCGGAAAAATCTCATATGTGGTCGCTGGGGTGTTGATTCTGGGGACGGTTGAGAACGCGATGAACCTGCTGAACATCTCTCCATTTGCGCAGTACGTCGTACGTGGTCTCATCCTGCTGGCGGCGGTAATCTTCGACCGTTACAAGCAAAAAGCGAAGCGCACCATTTGATGATTTAAGCCCCAACTTTTCAGTCTAGCTTCTGCTAATCGCCAGCCGCTACCCGGCTGGCGATTGTTTTTCCAAATGGCGAGCATGGTCACACTGTCTATACTTATATCCGTCATACATCATCTATACGGCGCGATCCGCGCGGCGTACAAACCATGATGAGGAGGATAACCGGGTGACAGCATCACTGACATTACCCCCTGAACAATCTGCAAACTGTGCTTATTTTTTTGATCTCGATGGGACTCTGGCTGAGATCAAGCCCTATCCTGACCAGGTCGTTGTCCCTAAGACAATCCTGCAATTATTACATCAGTTGGCGACGCGTAACGCGGGTGCGCTGGCATTGATTTCAGGGCGCTCGATGGCTGAGCTTGACGGCCTCACCACTCCCTTTCGTTTTCCGCTCGCCGGAGTGCATGGGGCAGAACGCCGTGACATCAATGGTCAAACCCATATAGTACGCCTGGCCGCAGGTATTGAACGTGAAGCCGGCGCGTTGTTACAGACGGCGCTGTCGAAGCTGCCTGGCACGACGCTGGAAGCAAAAGGTATGGCTTTCGCGCTGCACTATCGTCAGGCGCCAGAGCATGAAGCGGCGCTGATAACGCTGGCTGAATGCATCACGCATACATGGCCGCAGCTTGCATTGCAGCATGGAAAATGTGTCGTTGAAATAAAACCTAAAGGCACGAATAAAGGCGACGCGATTGCTGCATTTATGCAGGAAGCGCCTTTTGCCGGACGGATCCCCGTATTTTTCGGTGATGATCTAACGGATGAAACAGGTTTCGAGGTAGTTAACCGCGCAGGCGGTATTTCAGTGAAGGTGGGGAGCGGGGCGACGCAGGCGACATGGCGTCTGGATGGCGTCAGGGATGTCTGGCGTTGGCTGGAGCAAATTAACTCTTCGCAGCAACAATCGAATACAACAAACAACAGAAGAGGTGACTATGGGTCGTTTAGTCGTAGTATCTAATCGTATCGCCTCGCCAGATGACAAAGGGAGCGCAGGTGGGCTCGCGGTCGGTGTGTTGGGCGCATTAAAAACTGCTGGTGGACTGTGGTTTGGCTGGAGTGGTGATACCGGTAATGAAGATAAACCGTTAAAAAAAGTCACTCGTGGCAATATTACCTGGGCCTCGTTTAATTTGAGCGAGCAGGATTACGAAGAGTATTACTGCCAGTTTTCGAATGCCGTTTTATGGCCTGCATTCCACTACCGGTTGGATTTAGTTCAGTTTCAGCGCCCGGCCTGGGAAGGGTATCAGCGGGTTAATGCTTTGCTGGTAGATAAGCTACTGCCGCTACTGAGCGAAGATGACATTATTTGGGTTCATGATTACCACCTGTTACCGTTTGCCTATGAGTTGCGTAAACGCGGAGTGAATAATCGCATCGGTTTTTTCCTGCATATCCCTTTCCCGACGCCGGAAATTTTTAACGCGCTACCTCCACATCAGGCCCTGCTTGAGCAGATGTGTGATTTTGATTTACTGGGTTTCCAGACCGAAAACGATCGCCAGGCTTTTCTGGATTGTCTGGCAGTCCAGACTCAGGTCACTACCCGGAGCGATAAGCACCACAAAGCATGGGATAAAGCGTTTCGCACAGAAGTGTATCCCATCGGCATTGAGCCGGAGGAAATCGCACGCCAGGCTTCTGGTCCTTTGCCGCCGAAAATGGCGCAGTTAAAGGATGAGCTTAAAAATGTGAAGAATATATTCTCTGTTGAGCGTTTGGATTACTCCAAGGGCTTGCCAGAGCGCTTCCAGGCCTATGAGGCACTGCTGGAGCATTACCCGCAGCACCATGGCAAAATTCGCTATACGCAGATAGCGCCAACCTCGCGCGGAGAAGTGCAGGCCTACCAGGACATTCGCCACCAACTGGAGACAGAGGCTGGGCGGATTAACGGTAAATATGGGCAGTTGGGCTGGACGCCGCTTTACTATCTGAACCAGTATTTTGACCGCAAATTGCTGATGAAAATATTCCGCTATTCGGACGTAGGGTTGGTAACGCCTTTGCGCGATGGTATGAACCTGGTGGCGAAAGAGTATGTGGCTGCACAGGATCCTGCCAACCCTGGCGTTCTGGTGTTATCGCAATTTGCCGGGGCAGCAAATGAGCTAACTTCTGCGCTTATCGTGAATCCTTATGATCGGGATGAAGTGGCTGGCGCTCTAAACCAGGCGCTGACAATGTCGCTTGCTGAACGTGTCTCTCGACATGCTGAAATGCTCGAGACTATTGTTAAAAACGATATCGACAACTGGCAGGCGAGATTTATATGCGATCTAAGAAAAGTTACGTCGCGCCAGAGCAAACGCCAGTTGTCAGACAATGTGACTCCCTGTTCGAAACTGGCGTGAAGACCTGAAGGCGGTATTAATCTCCAGCCAGAGGAACCAGCAGAACATCCACCAGGCTGGCACCGACCACGCTTTTTGCTGAGCACGAAGCGCGCGAAAAGAAGCTCTGGTTATGGTTGCCGTAAATGACCAGATCGACTGCGTGTTTACGGCAAACGTCGAGAATATGTTCATTCAGTGCCCCATAGGTAATAAAAGTATGTTCGATGGGGTACTGCGCTTCTTTGCTGAGTTTATCGATAAAATCCTGGGTCTCCTCTTGCATTAGTTCACGCAGATCTTCCAGCATGGGGGCGGCAAACTGGTTATACATTTCAGGGTCTGAGACCAATGTGATCAGGCTAATACGAGCGTTGACAGGGCGAGCGATAGAAACTGCCTTGGCTAACAACTGCTGGCTTTCAGGGGTGGCGGCAACCGCCACCAGAATGTGCGCATAGCTCATAACTCGCTCCTTTTTTTCAAGAATTATGAGAGAACTTTTCTGCTTTACTCAGCTTACTCCATACTGCAACGTTTCCTCTTCATATAGTGTGAATGCCATCATAATTATTCATTAATTATTCTTATAAATAGAATAATTGCTTCACATCGTTTGCAAATACGTTCAGCGAACTTAAGTAAAACTCGTCGCTAATGAAAACAATATGTTAATAAAAAACAAACAAATATTAACATTTGGCGAGTTATCACCACGCGGTATTAATTAATCGCCCTTAATATTTAAGTTATTGTTTATAAACAATTTAATTGAAAAGGTGTTTTGCATGAAATATGTGATCCAGCTCGCTATTTCATGGTGTGATATTAACGTTTGTGAACAAAATACTATTCGCTTTTATTGCAAGAATATTCGTTAGCCAGGAATTGAAAAGATGAAACTTGGTTTAAAAAATAAGCAAAATAAAAGCTACGCTGATGGATTTATGTTAAGTGTTTAGTTGATTTATGTGATCTGTGTCACATATTCTTTAAATTCGCAGCACGGTTCCGTTGTATGTGTAACTGGCGGCGGGTAGAGTTGCGTCGAATTAGGAAAAATCTTAGACAATTGTAAGAATTGATGTGAGCTTGTAAGAAGTGCGCATTCTTCAAAAGGGCTGGTTTACACAACGTGTATGTGTCATCACGCTGCTATGTATTTGACCTTTTGCTTTTTTTTACCGGGGCTTCCCGGCGACATCACGGGGTGCGGTTTTACCGCATGAAAATAATGTTGGTTATTATGGATGCAAATAATGCATACATCCGAGTTGCTGAAACACATTTATGACATCAATTTGTCATATTTATTGCTTGCACAGCGTTTGATCGTTCAGGACAAAGCATCTGCGATGTTTCGCCTTGGTATCAGCGAAGAGATGGCGGACACGTTGGCAACATTAACACTTCCTCAAATGGTCAAACTGGCTGAAACAAACCAACTGGTGTGTCATTTCCGTTTCGACGATCACCAGACTGTTACTCGCCTGACGCAAGACTCCCGCGTTGACGATCTCCAGCAAATTCATACCGGCATCATGCTTTCTACGCGACTGTTAAGCGACATCGATGATGCAGCGCGCAAGAAAAGGGCTTGATGATGAGCGAAAAAAGCATTGTTCAGGAAGCGCGTGATATCCAGTTGGCAATGGAATTAATCACATTGGGCGCCCGTTTGCAAATGCTGGAAAGCGAAACGCAATTAAGCCGTGGTCGACTTATCAAGCTGTACAAAGAATTACGCGGCAGTCCTCCGCCAAAAGGGATGCTTCCTTTCTCCACCGATTGGTTTATGACGTGGGAACAAAATATCCATGCTTCGATGTTTTGCAATGCCTGGCAATTTTTGCTCAAAACAGGGTTGTGTAGCGGTGTGGATGCGGTAATTAAAGCGTATCGTTTATATCTTGAGCAGTGTCCGCAGCCGGAAGAAGGCCCCCTGCTGGCGTTAACTCGCGCATGGACGCTGGTTCGTTTTGTCGACAGCGGATTGCTGGAATTGTCCACATGCAACTGCTGCGGCGGGAACTTTATCACTCACGCACATCAACCCGCAGGCAGCTTTGCCTGCAGTTTATGCCAGCCGCCATCACGGGCCGTAAAAAGACGTAAACTTTCTCAGAATGCTGCCGATATTATTCCACAACTGCTGGATGAACAGATCGAACAGGCTGTTTAACTGATACGGTGTGGATAAACACTCCAGCAGCGGTAAGCGATTACCGCTGCCTTTTTTTGTCCTGACCTCAAGTTAACTACCCGACTGCGCATCCTGTCATAGTCAATTGCGAAAGGATGATGTCGTGCTTATCTTATTAGGTTACCTGGTTGTTATTGGTACAGTTTTCGGCGGCTACATGATGACCGGCGGACACCTTGGGGCACTCTATCAACCGGCTGAGCTGGTGATTATCGGTGGCGCGGGTATTGGGGCGTTCATCGTCGGCAATAACGGAAAAGCCATCAAAGGGACGATGAAAGCGATCCCGATGCTTTTTCGCCGTTCGAAATACACCAAAGCGATGTATATGGATCTGCTGGCGCTGCTCTATCGCCTGATGGCTAAGTCACGTCAGCAGGGCATGTTCTCTCTCGAACGTGATATCGAAAACCCTAAAGAGAGTGAAATCTTCGCCAGCTATCCACGCATTCTTGCGGATGCCGTGATGCTTGATTTTATTGTCGATTATCTGCGTCTGATCATCAGCGGCAACATGAATACGTTTGAAATTGAAGCGCTGATGGACGAAGAAATTGAGACTCATGAGAGCGAAGCCGAAGTGCCGGCTAATAGTCTGGCGATGGTTGGCGACTCGCTACCGGCCTTCGGGATCGTGGCGGCGGTTATGGGCGTTGTCCACGCGCTGGCTTCTGCCGATCGTCCGGCGGCTGAGCTGGGTTCGCTGATTGCGCATGCGATGGTGGGGACATTCCTCGGTATTTTACTGGCCTATGGTTTTATTTCTCCACTTGCCAGCGTCCTGCGTCAGAAAAGTGCTGAAACAACCAAGATGATGCAGTGTGTGAAGATCACGCTGCTCTCCAACCTGAATGGTTACGCCCCGCCGATTGCCGTCGAATTTGGTCGTAAAACATTGTATTCCAGCGAACGTCCTTCGTTTATCGAACTGGAAGAGCATGTTCGTGCGGTGAGAAATCCAGCGGCGCAGCAGACGACCGAGGACGCATGAAAAATCAGGCCCATCCCATTATCGTCGTAAAGCGGCGCAAACATAAAGGTCACGGTGGTGGGGCGCATGGTTCGTGGAAAATCGCCTACGCCGATTTTATGACCGCGATGATGGCCTTCTTTCTGGTGATGTGGCTCATTTCCATCTCCAGCCCTAAAGAATTGATCCAGATTGCCGAATATTTCCGTACCCCACTGGCTACCGCGGTGACTGGTGGTAATCGCATTTCGAATAGCGAAAGTCCCATTCCAGGTGGAGGTGATGATTATACCCAGCAGCAGGGAGAGGTGCACAAGCAGCCGAATATTGATGATTTGAGAAAACGCATGGAGCAAAGTCGTTTAAGCAAACTTCGCGGCGATCTCGATCAACTGATTGAATCGGACCCCAAACTGCGTGCGCTGCGTCCGCATTTGAAAATTGATTTAGTTCAGGAAGGGCTGCGGATCCAGATTATCGACAGTCAGAACCGACCAATGTTTAAGACCGGCAGCGCTGAAGTTGAACCGTATATGCGCGATATCCTGCGGGCTATTGCGCCGGTGCTCAACGGCATCCCTAACCGAATTAGTCTTTCTGGGCATACGGATGATTACCCTTACGCCAACGGTGAGAAAGGGTACAGCAACTGGGAACTGTCTGCCGATCGCGCTAATGCGTCGCGTCGCGAGCTGGTTAGCGGCGGTCTGGATGATGGAAAAGTATTACGGGTGGTAGGCATGGCCGCCACGATGCGTCTGAGCGATCGCGGTCCTGAGGACGCCATCAACCGCCGTATTAGCCTGCTGGTTCTCAATAAGCAGGCAGAAGAGGCCATTTTGCATGAAAACGCTGAAAGCCAGAATGAGCCGGTAAGTGTCTTACAACAGCCAGCGGAACTTCCGCCGGTAAGCGTTCCCACATCGCCACCAGCCAATCCGAGGTGATAGCGTGAGCATGGATATTAGCGATTTTTATCAGACTTTTTTTGATGAAGCCGACGAACTGTTGGCCGACATGGAGCAACACCTGCTCGATTTGGTTCCTGAAGCCCCGGATTCCGAACAGCTGAATGCCATTTTTCGTGCCGCGCACTCGATAAAAGGCGGCGCGGGCACCTTCGGTTTTACCATTTTGCAGGAAACGACCCATCTGATGGAAAACCTGCTGGATGAAGCGCGGCGTGGCGAGATGCAGCTTAATGCCGACATTATCAACCTGTTTTTGGAAACGAAAGATATTATGCAGGAACAGCTCGACGCCTATAAAAACTCAGAAGAGCCGGATGCCGCCAGCTTTGAGTACATTTGTAATGCGTTACGACAGTTAGCGCTTGAAGCAAAAGGTGAAACCTCACCCGCGCTCGTCAATACCGCAAAGCTGAGCGTTGTTGACAGCGCGGCGATACAGGAAGAAGCCGTTGCCAATCCCGCTGCGGCCAGCGAAGAGAGCAAGAAACGCATTATTCTCTCGCGTCTGAAATCCAGTGAAGTCGATCTGCTGGAAGAGGAGCTGGGGAATCTGGCGACCTTAACCGATGTAGTGAAAGGGAGCGACACGTTGTCAGCAACGCTGGATGGCAACCTCGCGGAAGATGACATCATTGCGGTGCTCTGCTTCGTAATTGAAGCTGACCAGATTGAATTCGAAACCGTCAGCGCAGCGCCCGTGGCTGTTGATACAAAAGCGGAAAGTGAAGCGGTAGCCGCGGTTGCGACGCCGCAGCCGGTTGCCGTTGTGCCTGCGGCTAAAGCCGCCGCCAGTGAAGCGCCACACGCCCGCGCAGAGCGTGACAAACCAGCCCGCGCCAGTGAATCGACCAGTATCCGCGTAGCGGTTGAGAAGGTTGATCAGCTCATTAACCTGGTCGGTGAGCTGGTGATTACCCAGTCAATGCTGGCCCAGCGTTCTAATGAACTGGATCCTGTTAATCACGGCGATCTGATCACCAGTATGGGTCAGTTACAACGTAACGCCCGCGATTTGCAAGAGTCGGTGATGTCGATTCGTATGATGCCGATGGAGTACGTGTTCAGCCGTTTCCCACGCCTGGTCCGCGACCTGGCCGGTAAATTGGGTAAACAGGTTGAGCTGACGCAGGTGGGGAGTTCAACAGAACTCGATAAAAGCCTGATTGAACGCATCATCGATCCATTGACGCATCTGGTGCGTAACAGCCTGGACCACGGTATTGAACTGCCGGAAAAACGTCTCGAAGCCGGGAAAAGCCCCATTGGCAATCTGACGCTTTCCGCCGAACACCAGGGTGGGAATATTTGTATTGAAGTGACCGATGATGGCGCTGGTCTGAACCGCGAACGAATCCTCGCCAAAGCGATCTCCCAGGGGATGCCGATCCACGAAAATATGAGCGATGACGAAGTCGGTATGCTGATTTTCGCTCCGGGCTTCTCAACGGCCGAGCAGGTGACGGATGTCTCTGGTCGCGGTGTGGGTATGGATGTGGTGAAACGAAATATTCAGGAGATGGGCGGCCATGTTGAGATCCAATCGAAGCAAGGACAGGGAACGACCATCCGAATTTTGCTGCCGCTGACGCTGGCGATCCTTGACGGGATGTCCGTACGCGTGGCGGACGAAGTCTTTATTCTGCCGCTGAATGCCGTTATGGAGTCACTGCAACCGCGCGAAGAAGATCTCCATCCGCTGGCCGGAGGAGAGCGCGTTCTGGAAGTGCGTGGCGAATATTTGCCGCTGGTTGAGTTGTGGAAAGTCTTCGAAGTTGAAGGCGCAAAAACCGAAGCAACGCAGGGCATCGTGGTGATTTTACAAAGCGCAGGTCGTCGCTATGCGCTGCTTGTCGATCAGTTAATTGGCCAACACCAGGTGGTGGTCAAAAACCTGGAAAGCAACTACCGCAAAGTGCCAGGTATTTCTGCTGCAACGATTCTCGGCGACGGTAGTGTCGCGTTGATTGTTGATGTGTCTGCATTGCAGGGGTTAAACCGCGAACAACGTGTGGCGATCACAGCCGCCTGATTGAGTAAGAAAGGGAATAATATGACCGGTATGAGTAATGTAACTAAACTGGCCGGCGAACCGTCAGGTCAGGAATTCCTCGTGTTCACGCTGGGGGATGAAGAGTACGGTATCGATATCCTGAAAGTGCAGGAAATCCGTGGTTACGATCAGGTAACCCGCATTGCTAACACGCCAGCGTTCATCAAAGGCGTAACGAACCTGCGCGGTGTGATTGTGCCGATTGTTGATCTGCGCGTGAAGTTTAGCCAGAGCGATGTCGATTACAACGAAAACACCGTGGTGATTGTGCTGAATCTGGGACAACGAGTGGTTGGGATTGTGGTGGATGGCGTATCTGACGTGCTGTCGCTGACAACCGATCAAATCCGACCGGCACCGGAATTCGCGGTTACGCTGTCAACGGAATATCTGACGGGACTGGGCGCGCTGGGAGATCGGATGCTGATTCTGGTCAACATTGAGAAACTGCTGAACAGCGAAGAGATGGCGTTGTTAGATATTGCCGCCGCTCATATGGCATAAACAAGTAAACATATTATCCGGCCTACAATAATTGCTGTTGTAGGCCGGATAAGCGTAGCGCATCCGGCAACTTTCCTTCTTACGCTTTCCGCTCAACCAGCTCCGGTTCTTCTTCCAGTAAACCTTCATCCTGTGCCAGCATCGCCGTTGCAATCCCGTTACCCAATACGTTGATCGCTGAACGACCCATATCGAGGAAATGGTCGATACCCATCAGTAGCAAAATTCCTGCAACCGGAATATTAAAGCTTGGAATGGTTGCCGCCAGCACTACCAGCGCAGAACGCGGCACACCGGCAATCCCTTTGGACGCCAGCATCAGGGTCAACATCAGGACGGTGATTTCTGCAAAGGAGAGATGGATATTGTAGGCCTGTGCGATAAACATAGAAGCAAATGAGCAGTAGACCATGGAACCCACCAGGTTAAACGAATAACCGATAGGCAGTACAAATGACACGATATTGGGCGAGCAACCAAATTTGGTTAATTGCTCCAGCGTTTTCGGATAAGCGGCTTCGGAACTGCTGGTGGTAAAGGCGACCAGAACCGGGGCTTTCAGCATGCTGACCAGGCGGAACACCTCTTTTTTCAGCATCACATAACCCACGGCCAGCAGGACCAGACAGGTCAGCAAAATGGCCACATAATAACCACCAATGAACGACGCATAGTTGAGCAGGATCCCCAGGCCCTGGGTAGAGATAACGGAGGAAATGGCGGCAAAAATAGCCAGCGGCGCAACATACATCACGTAACCGGTTACCTTCAACATAATGTGGGAGACGACATCCAGCGCGGCAACCAGCGGGGCGTTAAATTTTTCGCCGAGCGATGCTCCACCAATACCGAAGAACATCGAGAACACGACGATTTGCAGGATCTCATTGTTGGCCATCGCCTCGGCGATGCTGGTGGGGATGGTGTGAGTCAGAAAACCTTTCAGGCTCATACCGCCCACAGCCAGGCCGGTATCAGTGGCTTCCAGCGGAATCGCCAGATTCAGGCCGCTGCCAGGTTGTTCGAGCGAGACCACAAACAGACCGACCAGAATAGACAGAATAGAAGAGCTGATAAACCAGATCATCGCTTTGCCGCCCACGCGCCCGATGGTTGAGGTTTCGCCCAAGCGCATAATACCCACGGTCAGGGTGCTGAAGACTAAAGGCGCAATCACCATCTTAATCAGGCGTAAAAAGATGTCAGTGAGAAGCGTAATATTATCAGCCCAGGCGGTAACAATGCCGGGGGAGGCATAAGAGTGGATGACTGCACCCGACAGGATCCCCGCCAGCATGAAGATCACAATAAACAACGTGAGTTTGTTTGCATTTGCCACTAAAAAGCCCTCAGTAAGGATTTAACATTTATTGTTCGGTTACTCATTTTTTATACTTATTAAGTGGTAACTAAATATTCATCATATAAATTGAATTAAAGCGTAAGCGGATACAACTTTTTTTAATTTTTTATTCATTTTGTTGTGGTATTTACAAGGTCAATATGTGATCTCTGTCACGATAAAATGCATGATTGTTCTCATCTGACCACAAGAACAGGCAGATATAAATGTTATTTACATGATAATTATGATGTTTTTATGTGAATGGCTTGTAGTGGTCGTTCAACTGCTGTTCAGTGGTTCCGCCTGACTTTATTTCCTTCCTGTATTTCCCTTTCGCAAACGTAAAGTTATCTCAGCGAGTGCCGATAACGTTGATAACTCGTTTTCAGGAAGGTGCCTTATGTTTAACCGTATCCGCGTTGTCACAATGCTGATGATGGTGCTGGGGGTTTTCGCACTGCTACAGCTTGTTTCCGGTGGTCTGTTGTTTTCTTCATTGCAGCAGAATCAGCAAAGTTTTGTTATTTCTAACGATCTTCGACAGCAGCAAAGCGAACTCACCTCGACATGGGATCTGATGCTGCAGACACGAATTAATTTAAGCCGTTCTTCCGCGCGTATGATGATGGATGCGTCCAATCAGCAAAGCAGTGCGAAAAACGATCTGCTGAAGAATGCGAAAGCATCGCTGGCGCAGGCAGAAACGCATTACGCAAAATTTAAAAACATCACGCCGTTGCCGGAGATGGCAGAAGCCAGCGGCAGTGTCGATGAGAAGTATCAGCAGTACCATGCGGCCTTATCAGAACTGGTCCAGTTTCTGGAAAACGGCAATATGGACGCCTATTTCGCGCAACCCACTCAGGGAATGCAAAACGCGCTCGGCGAGGCGTTGGGTAAGTATGCCAGCGTTAGCGAGAAGCTTTACGTTCAGGCATTCGATCAAAGCGCGCGTGATTACCACTTCGCTCAATGGCAGCTCGGTATTCTGGCCGTGGTGCTGGTGCTGATTCTGGTGGTGGTGTGGTATGGCATCCGTCATACCTTGCTCAACCCTCTGGCGCGCGTTATTGCTCATATCCGTGAGATCGCCAGCGGTAATTTAACCGCGACGCTGACGGTCCATGGACGTAACGAGATTGGTGAGCTGGCCAGTACGGTTGACCATATGCAACGTTCGCTGACGGAAACTGTCACCCTGGTACGTGAAGGCTCTGATGCGATTTATTCCGGTACCAGCGAAATTGCCAGTGGTAACACCGATCTTTCCTCCCGTACTGAGCAACAGGCGTCTGCGCTGGAAGAGACCGCAGCCAGCATGGAACAACTGACCGCAACCGTGAAGCAAAATGCGGATAACGCGCGTCAGGCTTCTCAATTGGCGAAAAGCGCCTCCGATACCGCACAGCATGGCGGCAAAGTGGTTGATAGCGTGGTGAACACCATGCATGAAATTGCCGATAGTTCGAAGAAAATTGCCGACATCATCAGCGTCATCGATGGCATTGCTTTCCAGACCAACATTCTCGCACTGAATGCGGCGGTTGAAGCTGCGCGTGCCGGTGAGCAGGGGCGTGGTTTTGCCGTAGTCGCAGGTGAAGTGCGTAATCTGGCGAGCCGTAGTGCGCAGGCGGCGAAAGAGATCAAAGCATTGATTGAAGACTCTGTTTCCCGAGTGGATACCGGTTCTGTACTGGTAGAGAGCGCCGGGGAAACCATGAATGACATTGTCAACGCGGTGACGCGGGTGACCGACATTATGGGGGAAATCGCCTCCGCTTCAGACGAGCAGAGCCGCGGGATAGATCAGGTTGCGCTTGCAGTATCTGAAATGGATCGTGTGACGCAACAGAACGCCTCGCTGGTTCAGGAATCGGCTGCCGCAGCGGCAGCGCTCGAAGAACAGGCCAGTCGCCTAACCCAGTCGGTGTCGATTTTCCGTCTCGCGTCACGCCCAGCGTCGGCTAAACCCCGTGATACACGGTTACCTGCGGCGGCGACTGTGACTGCATCATCTCCGCGCCAGAATATTGAACAAGATACGAATTGGGAAACATTTTGACTGGTAGTTAAACCGCGGCCTGCGCCGCCTGATGGGAGCGTTGATGTTTAATCGTATTCGAATTTCGACCACGCTGTTTTTGATTTTAATCCTCTGCGGTGTTTTGCAGATTGGCAGTAATGGCTTGTCCTTTTGGGCATTTCGGGACGGTTTTCAAAACCTGAATCAGGTCGAACGGAGTAACCAGCAACGCGCTGCGCTGGCCCAAACCCGTGCTGTGTTATTACAGGCCAGTACGGCCCTGAATAAGGCAGGAACGCTGACAGCCCTGAGCTATCCGCCAGAGGATATCAAAGCCTTGATGACGCTTGCGCGCGATAGCCTGGCGCAGTCCGAGTCAATGTTTAAACGCTTTATGGCGACGTCGGATACCACAGAACAAGGGAAGGCGCTGATTGGCGCGATGGAGAAAAGCTTTAGCCAATGGCATAGCGATCTGGTTCATCAGGCAACCTGGCTTGAGAACAACCAATTGTCGGATTTTCTGACCGCGCCGGTGCAGGCTTCGCAGGCTGCTTTTGATGCGAATGTTAATGCGTGGCAGAGCAACATCGACCGCGTGTTGCAAACAGCAGGGGATCTCAGCCAGCGAAATTATCATATGTCGGGGGTGATTTTCGCTGTCATGGTGGTACTGGCGGTGCTGTTAACCAGTGCGGCGTTGTACTGGTCGCGCAAGATGATTGTCCAGCCGCTGGCGATTATCGGCAGCCATTTCGACAGTATTGCCGCGGGTAACCTGGCACGGCCGGTAGCGGTTTATGGTCGCAATGAGATCTCGGCCATTTTTGCCAGCCTGAAGAAGATGCAGCAGGCGCTGCGTGAAACGGTGAGTGAAGTTCGCCAGGGTAGCTCAGCCATGCATAGCGGCATTTCAGAGATCGCGATGGGCAATAACGATTTGTCTTCACGAACTGAACAGCAGGCGGCTGCACTGGCGCAAACGGCCGCCAGTATGGAACAACTCACTGCCACCGTTGGGCAGAATGCGGATAACGCGCGCCAGGCTTCAGGAATTGCCAAAAGTGCGGCAGATACAGCGCATAAAGGTGGGGAGCAGACCTCGCGGGTCGCCAGTACGATGCATGAGATTTCCGCCAGCTCGCAGAAAATTGGCGACATTATCGGGGTGATTGACAGCATTGCCTTTCAGACCAATATCCTGGCGCTGAATGCCGCAGTAGAGGCTGCCCGTGCGGGGGAACAGGGGCGCGGTTTTGCCGTTGTTGCTGGAGAAGTGCGCAATCTGGCCAGCCGGAGCGCACAGGCAGCAAAGGAAATTAAGGGACTGATTGAGGAGTCTGTCACCCGGGTTCAGCAGGGATCGCAACTGGTGGATATGGCGGCGCGCACGATGACAGAAATTGTCAGCTCCGTTACCCGGGTGAACGACATCATGGGGGAGATTGCCTCGGCGTCCGATGAACAACGCAGAGGCATTGAACAGGTGGCGCAGGCCGTCAGCCAGATGGACTCCGTGACGCAGCAAAACGCCGGGCTGGTGGAAGAAGCCGCATCCGCCACCGGACAACTCGCCACGCAGGCCGATCATCTTTCTGCCTGTGTCGCATTTTTTAAGCTTGAAGAGCAAAACGTAGCAAAACAAGAGTTGGCGCAGCCGCAGGTTGTGCCCGTTGTATCCTGAATGTGATTGAGAAGGCGCTATGACATCATCTCTGCCCTCCGGGCAAACGTCATTATTGTTACAGATGACACAGCGCCTCGCGCTGTCTGACGCGCATTTTCGTCGGATATGTCAATTAATCTACCAGCGTGCGGGGATCGTACTGGCCGACCATAAACGGGACATGGTGTATAACCGCCTGGTCCGCCGTCTGCGAACCCTGGGACTGGATGACTTTGGTCGTTATCTCAGCATGCTGGAAGCTAACCAGAACAGTGCTGAGTGGCAGGCTTTTATTAACTCTCTGACCACCAACCTGACCGCGTTTTTTCGCGAAGGGCACCATTTTCCGGTGCTGTCAGATCATGCTCGTCGGCGTAGCGGTGAATACCGTGTCTGGAGTGCGGCAGCGTCAACCGGAGAAGAGCCGTACAGCATTGCCATTACGCTCGCCGATACCTTAGGTATGGCGCCGGGTCGCTGGCGTGTTTTTGCCAGCGACATTGATACCGAAGTGCTGGAAAAGGCCAGAAGCGGCATTTACCGTCTTGATGAGCTGAAGACGCTGTCACCACAACAGTTGCAGCGTTATTTCATGCGCGGCACCGGACCGCATGAAGGGCTGGTACGCGTCCGGCAGGAGCTGGCGGGGCATGTTGAATTTTCCAGCGTGAATTTACTGGATAAGCAGTACAACGTGCCAGGGCCCTTCGATGCCATATTTTGCCGTAATGTAATGATTTACTTCGATAAAACGACACAGCAGGACATTTTGCATCGTTTTGTTCCACTTCTTAAACCCGATGGGCTGCTGTTTGCAGGTCATTCAGAAAACTTTAGCAACCTCGTGCGCGAGTTTAGCCTGCGTGGACAGACCGTGTATGCGCATGCGCCAGGTAAGGATAAAGCATGAGTAAAATCAGGGTGTTGTCGGTTGATGATTCTGCATTGATGCGTCAAATCATGACCGAAATTATTAATAGCCACAGCGATATGGAAATGGTGGCGACGGCACCGGATCCATTGGTCGCCCGGGATTTAATCAAAAAATACAATCCCGACGTCCTGACGCTGGATGTGGAAATGCCGCGCATGGACGGACTCGACTTTCTTGAGAAGTTGATGCGTCTGCGTCCGATGCCGGTAGTCATGGTTTCTTCGCTGACCGGTAAAGGTTCAGAGGTCACGCTGCGGGCGCTGGAGTTGGGGGCAATTGATTTTGTCACCAAACCACAACTGGGGATCCGTGAAGGGATGCTGGCCTACAGCGAAATGATCGCGGAGAAGATCCGCACCGCATCGCGGGCAAAACTGGCGGCCCATAAGCCCATGGCTGCACCGACGACCTTGAAGGCAGGGCCGTTACTCAGTTCGGAAAAATTGCTGGTGATTGGCGCCTCAACCGGAGGAACAGAGGCAATTCGCCATGTACTCCAGCCATTGCCGCTTTCAAGCCCGGGTATTCTTATCACCCAGCATATGCCGCCAGGATTTACCCGCTCGTTCGCCGAACGTCTGAACAAACTGTGTCAGATCACGGTGAAAGAAGCAGAAGACGGGGAGCGTGTGCTTCCGGGGCATGCGTACATTGCGCCCGGTGACAAACATATGGAACTGGCGCGCAGCGGCGCGAACTACCAAATCAAAATTCATGACGGCCCGCCGGTTAACCGGCACCGGCCTTCAGTGGATGTGCTGTTCCATTCGGTGGCGAAACATGCGGGGCGTAATGCTGTGGGAGTGATCCTGACCGGCATGGGCAACGATGGCGCTGCCGGAATGTTAGCGATGAACCAGGCTGGCGCCTGGACCATTGCGCAAAATGAAGCAAGTTGTGTGGTGTTCGGCATGCCGCGCGAGGCCATCAATATGGGTGGCGTAAGCGAAGTGGTCGATCTTAGCCAGGTAAGCCAGCAAATGTTGGCGAAAATCAGTGCCGGACAGGCAATACGTATTTGAATCAGGAGTCTATTTTTTATGGCGGATAAAGAGCTTAAGTTTTTGGTTGTGGATGACTTTTCCACCATGCGTCGCATCGTGCGTAACCTGCTCAAAGAGCTGGGGTTCAACAATGTTGAAGAGGCGGAAGACGGCGTGGATGCGCTGAATAAGCTGCAGGCTGGGGGATTTGGTTTTGTCATTTCCGACTGGAACATGCCGAACATGGACGGCCTGGAACTGCTGAAAACCATTCGCGCAGATGGCGGAATGTCCTCCCTGCCGGTGCTGATGGTTACGGCAGAAGCGAAAAAAGAAAACATCATTGCGGCAGCGCAGGCAGGCGCCAGTGGTTATGTCGTGAAACCGTTTACGGCGGCAACGCTGGAAGAAAAACTCAATAAGATCTTTGAGAAACTGGGCATGTGAGGGTGTGATAATGATGATGCAACCACAAATTAAACCTGCTGACGAACACTCAGCAGGGGACATCATCGCGCGCATCGGCAGTTTGACCCGAATGCTGCGCGACAGCCTGCGCGAACTGGGGCTGGATCAGGCCATTGCCGAAGCGGCGGAAGCGATTCCCGATGCCCGCGATCGTCTCGATTACGTTGTGCAAATGACCGCGCAGGCGGCAGAGCGCGCGCTGAACAGCGTGGAAGCTTCGCAGCCGCACCAGGACGCGATGGAAAAAGGTGCCAAAGACCTGACCAAACGCTGGGATGAATGGTTCGAAAATCCGATCGAGCTGTCTGATGCCCGTGAACTGGTTACCGACACCCGTCAGTTCCTTGGTGACGTGCCTGGACATACCAGCTTTACTAATGCCCAGCTGCTGGACATCATGATGGCGCAGGATTTCCAGGACCTCACTGGTCAGGTCATCAAGCGCATGATGGATGTTATTCAGGAGATTGAACGTCAGTTGCTGATGGTTCTGCTGGAAAACATTCCGGAGCAGGGCGCTCGTCCAAAACGCGAAAACGAAAGCTTGCTGAACGGCCCGCAGGTTGACACCTCAAAAGCTGGCGTGGTGGCAAGTCAGGATCAGGTTGACGACCTGCTGGACAGCCTCGGTTTCTGATTGTTGCGTGGCTCCCCTCAGGTCGCTGTGTGGGTCTGAGGGGAAAAGTTTTCAGCGTAAATCCATTTTAACGGTCATGTTGCCTTCAAAGCTTCCTGGTTCCGGGCGGCTGGCGGTGGTAGAGACCGGCGCAGCCGTCATGTTAATTATGCCATTTCCCTTTTCATCCAGGGTGACCGGAAAGTCCACAGAACCATCCAGTATTACGTTCTGATTATTTGCATCAAACATTCTGATACCGAGATCGTTTCTGCCAATCAGTTTTGCGATGTAGGACTGGCTACCCTCTACCACGCCCTGATCGGCGGTCAACGTCAGCTTAATCTTGTCGCTGTTGCCGATGGCAGGGCCGTCACAATGGTAGGCGATATCGACATCTTTCAGCGTATAGCCTCTTGGCGGTTGACCCTGGCTAACAAACTGGCTACTGATAATACTCCCCATCTCAACCTCAATGGTGCTACCAGCGTTAATCGTACAACTGAGCGGGGCCGTGAGTTTGCCGCTAAGCCAGATATTGGACACCAGCTGTGCATCGGTGTTCTGGCAAGAACCGCTGCCTGTATATAAACAGGCATAGCTTTGCACGACCAACGTTGGGTTGATGATCTCTTCACCCAAGATCGGTTTTTTTATGTACAAATAAAAACGTATTACGCTCGGCTTGAACTTTCGTTTTATCGTTGCGCCTCCGGTCGGTCGCGTTTCATCGTTACAAACGTCAGCATTACCTTCAGTCTGTTTTTGCAATGCTTTTTCTCCGGGCATATTGGCCATTGGGGTGGGGTACTCGGTGATTCTGATTTCACTTAAGCCATCGCCATCGGGATTGTCGATAGCGTCATTAAATCCCGAAACCTTGATATCCAGATTCTCTGTTAAGACTCCGTATCCACTGACGCCTGCCGTCAGCGGGCTACCGGCGAAATTGTATTCATTAATCGCTGATGCTGACGTGGTGTTGGCGGGACATGTGCAACTGGCTTCGAGCTCCGGCCCGGTGCCTGGCATGTAGCTCCGCGTTAAGTATGAATAATTTGTGATATTTTCCGTGCTGCTGAGTTCATGTTCATATGACACTGAATAGTCAACAGGTGCTCCAAAGCAATTCGTTAACAGTGCGATCGCCGCCTGGACTGAACCAGGTAATATAAATAGAGCAGAGGTCAATACGACCGCAAAAGTGTGGCGCATATGTTATTCCTGTTTGCAAATGGCTTGGGTTGAGAAAATGCCTGCAAGATTCTCAACGTGTTCGGTCTCAGAGAGAACCACGCTGGCATGGCATTGCTGTTCACGACCCTTCCCCCACTGAATGGTTATCGGAAAGGTCGTCGGAACCCCTGCGAGGTAGACGGTGCCGGTATCATCAACGATACCGAGAATTGAGGCATTATCGACGGAGACCATCGCACCAAAAGGAATCACTTGTCCCCTGGCATCGGTGAGATGGAGTAGCATCCGATAACCTATGTGGGCGACAAAGTTAGCCGCCACCGCAGCGCTACGGCTTGGAATGACGGTGGCAGCGGTTGCATCGGTGTCAACATCATCCGGCAGGCTTGTGGTATCAATACGAATGCTGTTTTTTTGATACGGCGTCAGAGAGGGAATCACCGCATTGCCCTGCCAGTCAGTTCGGACACCGCGCTGATTCTGAAACCGGATACCTTTAGCTCCTTGTGCAGAGACAATAGCAAATTGATCGCCCAGCGGTTGAGAGAGAGTGACGCCATGAGGATGGGCGACTATCGCGCCGCTGGCACCCAGACTCAGCTGCTGCGAGTTATCTGACGAGGTGTAGTAGCCAGCGTTCAGATTGGCATACTGCGAGCGGTAGCTGCTGTAAATACTGCTGGTATCCTCGCCATCGTGGTTGCTGTGGCTTTGTTGTAGGGAGTAGCTCAGGCGCTGATCGTCAAGTAGAGTGCCGTTCAGGCCGATGTTATGGCGGGTATATCCATGCTTGCTGCTGCTGACGTTGTAGTTCGACCAGGCATTGGGCAGCCAGCGGCTGAGTGGCACGCTGAGCCCGAAGGCTACCATTTGATCGTCTGGCCCATCACTGGTTTTACTGTAGGTATAAGTCAGATGATAGCTAATCTTATTGATCGTCGTATTTACCCCGGCAGACAGGCTGCGTTCCGACTCTGAAGTTCCCCAGTAGTCCTGCTGATAACCGTTCAGGTAGATGCTGCTACCCAGCAATGTTTGGCTGATGCTGGCCTGAATGCGATTACGTTTGTTATAGCTGAACATCAGGTCATCTTCATTGCCACTATATTTTTTATTGGCATCACTAAAGCTGTAATAGCCCTGCGTTGAGTAGCGATAGCTGGCGAGCGTGAAATTGGTGTCGGTACGCTCTATCTTCCCTGAATAAAGCAGGCGATAAGACTGTCCGGAACTTGTTTGATCATTATCCAGCGTAGTTCTGGCGGCTGTGACATCAGCCGAGAGTGCGCCCAAATTACTCAGTGCAATGCCGATACCGGCGTTCGCAGCCTGATAATCACCAGAAGAAGTGGCTCCGCCGAACAGCGTTGCGGCATTGTTCAAACCGTAGATAAAACTGGCCTGAGCGAATTCGGGCTCTTTCTCGTTGCTGCCGCTGGCCGCCCGATAACGGGCCGCGGTAACTTCGTATTTTATCCCGCCGGGTCGTAACATCACGGCGGTGCTGGAGTAGGGTTGGGTAAAATGATGTTCTGTGCCGTCGGCTTCTTTTACGGTGACCTCCAGATCGCCGCTGTTGGTAGTAGAGTAGAGATCGGAAATCTCAAAAGCCCCTGGGGCAACGTTTTGCTGGTAGATCAAATAGCCATTTTGCCGGATAGAGACTTCTGCATTTGAACTGGCGATCCCGCGTATGATGGGTGCGTAGCCGCGCTGGCTATAAGGTAACATTTCATCATCAGAGGCCAGGTTTACACCTGTGTACTGAATACTGTCGAAGACATCGCCACGGGTGCTGTTTTCACCCGCGGTAAACTGGCTGCGTAGCACATCAATATCATGTTGTAGATAGGTATTAATGGCATCCCAGGCATTGATGCTTTCAGATTTGCTCCAGGTGGAATAGTTGCGTACCCGCCACCCGCCCAGGTTAAGACCACTACGCAGATTGAGGTACTGGCTGTCAGAGGTATTATGGTTACCGTCACGGGTCTGTGAACCTGAATAACTGTAATCCGTGAACAGAACCGGTACGCCGTCATCCCACAGTGACGAGTCAATACCGTCCCTGGCCGGATTCGCAATGGCGGCCTGCGGCATGCTGATATTGAGCGTCATCGTGGAAAAGTCGAGCGATGATGAGGCTTGTGGGATGTAATACCCCAACGGATGTGGCAGAGGAATATTCGCTGGGGAATCCGCAAGTGACTGATTGTTCTCGATTTTAACGCCCCAGTGGCGCAGCATTTCCGGCGTGATCTGCGCCTGAAGCGCACCATCTGCGGCACTTATATAGGTAACCAGTTCTTCACCCAACAATGTCTTATTGAGCCGTAGTCGTGAAGGCCAGGTACCGGGCATTTGTGCATTTTCGCGAGAAAAAAGCGACAAATCGATATTCTGCTGCGAGAGTTCGTTGCCCTCCAGTGATGAAGAGGAAAAGGAGTATTCTCGCGCGAGAGCGTTGCCTGAAACGACAAATGCAACGCTAAGAAGACCGCGGATTAATAACGATAGCTTCGAAGAAGGAAACGTTGAACGTCGCAACATTAACCCCCCTTGCTCAACGGGGCTGAGTATTGTTGTGAGGCATTTCCGTAGTCGGTAATGCAATGCCATGTGACCTGCTTACCGTTATCCTGCTTGGGTAATGGGAAAGTGGCGGTGCTGAAAGGTGCCACCATATCTGCTTTCGGGAGTGAAACTGTTCCCAAGTGCAAACTATCGAAAACCGTATAGAAGGCGTTATTATTCGTTACCTGTAACTGGTTACCTGAGCGCACAAACTGTAATTTCTCACAGCTTTGTTCCGGTGAGCCCGTAATATTTTTAGGGCGCCAGAACAGTTTGAGTCGGGTTTTATAGATTAGCCGAAGAATATTTTTACTTTCATCCTCTTTGACGGTGGCCGGAATAGTGCGCACGTTCATATAAAATAGCGATTCTTTATTCTCTGGCATCGGCGTTCCGTTCCAGGTGATACGCAGACTCTGCTCTCTTTGCGCGTTGAGGCGAAAAAGTGGTGGAGTAACGATAAAAGGTCCCCGCGTTTTCTCATCCCCTGTATCAGTCCACGACTGAATTAACCATGGCAGTTGCGTGTCAGTATTGGTCAACGCCAGTGCGACCTCCTTTTTCTTAGCATCAAAAATAATCCGTGTGCGGCCAACCTGAATTCCACTCGCCGGACAAAAATGCGAGTAAAAGAGAGGTGGAAATAATGCCACCATAATAAGGATACGCATAAAATGGATCCGTAATAGTATTAAATATTGTCAACAGCATTGAGTGCCTGGATTATTCCAGGCGTAAAAACAGGAAGTATTAGCGATATAAAATATTAATTGTCATGTCCGCATCGGCTGGGCCAGCAGTAACTTCTTTTGCGAACGATTTATAGCGAGCCTGAAGATGAGCCTGAATGGTATCGGTGGACTCTGTTGATAGCGGGACATAAACTTGCCCTTCGGAGCCATCAAATGCCAGCAACGTTGTTGGTAAGTTAGCTGGGCTAAGAGCAATGCCGATTCCGGTAGCGGCCGTCTCTCCTGCGGTCGTGATCTGGCTGACGTCAAGCAGCGTTTTGGACTTAGTTAATGCGGTAGGGCCGTTAAAGGTTAACTGCACGGAAGTCAGGCCTTCTGTCGTTACCGGACAGTCAGTCAGTTTTATATCGACATCGACCAGATCTGTTTCTGTACCCACAGTGGTAAATAATGATGTCGGCCAGGTACCCAGCGGTATAGTACTTTCGTTGCCATTATCGCCATCAATGACACAACTTGGTTCGATAATCTCTCCAGTAAAATGAATCGTCCCGGCATTCATTTCTGCGGCTAATAGATTAAATGAATATGCTGAGAACAGAGCAAAAAATACAACGCCTTTCCTCATTTTCATGATTTGATTGCCCCTGTAAATGTTAATATTTTATTCCATAAAAATATGGATGTAGCCCAATGGTAATATTATTAGGTCGCCAGTATACATGAGGTTTAATCGTTGTGGAGTAGGGTGGGGTTAAGTTTGTTATAATTCAGGGTTATAGGTTTTATTTTAATATTGAGTCTGGCAGGAGTAATAAACAATGTGATTATGTTAAGTGTTTCTTATATTTTCTGTTTTCTAAAACTTAGACGAAATTGCCTTTTTTTTATTCGATTTTGTTTTGTTACGGAGTCATGTTCGTCTTTGTTTTAATGTTTCTTAATTCAAAAATTAATAAATATTATGCTGCGATGGCGATTTTAGCCGACGATGAGACGGTATTGCGGAGGCTGTATCAGCCGGGTAAACCTCGAAAAGAGCATGATTGCGCGGTTTTTTCTCGCCATTGCTTATGGGCCATGCTGGCATGATAAGTAAGACGTAATGGGTAGCGAGCACGTACTGTGGCAGAAGAAAGCGACGACGACAAAACAGAAGCCCCCACACCCCACCGACTTGAAAAAGCACGGGAGGAAGGGCAGATCCCCCGATCCAAAGAGCTGACTTCACTGCTTATTTTGCTGGTGGGAGTGTGCATTATCTGGATTGGCGGGGAGTCGCTGGCCCGCAGACTGGCTGGCATGCTGTCGGCTGGGCTACGGTTTGACCACAGTATGGTCAATGACCCAAATCTGATCCTCAGCCAAATCATCCTGCTGATTAAAGACGCGATGATTGCGCTGTTGCCGTTGATTACTGGCGTCGTCCTGGTGGCATTGATCTCACCCGTGATGCTTGGTGGCTTGATCTTCAGTGGTAAATCTCTGCAACCCAAGTTCTCTAAGCTGAATCCGCTGCCGGGCATTAAACGCATGTTTTCCGCGCAAACCGGTGCCGAACTACTCAAAGCGATACTGAAGTCCACGTTGGTGGGAAGCGTGGCCGGATTTTATCTTTGGCATAACTGGCCAGAGATGATGCGGCTGATGGCGGAATCTCCGATTACGGCGATGGGCAACGCCCTGGATTTAGTCGGTATGTGCGCGCTGTTGGTGGTGCTGGGCGTCATTCCCATGGTCGGGTTCGACGTTTTTTTCCAGATTTATAGCCACCTGAAAAAGCTGCGCATGTCGCGTCAGGATATCCGTGACGAATTTAAGCAAAGCGAAGGCGACCCGCACGTTAAGGGCAAAATACGCCAAATGCAGCGCGCGGCGGCACAGCGTCGCATGATGGCGGATGTACCGAAAGCGGACGTCATTGTGACCAACCCCACGCACTACTCGGTGGCGTTGCAGTATGACGAGAACAAAATGAGTGCGCCGAAAGTAGTTGCCAAAGGCGCGGGGCTGGTGGCGCTGCGTATTCGTGAGATTGGCGCCGAGCATCGTGTTCCAACGTTAGAAGCACCACCGCTGGCGCGTGCATTATATCGCCATGCGGAGATTGGTCAGCAAATACCGGGCCAATTATATGCCGCCGTTGCCGAAGTGCTGGCATGGGTATGGCAGTTAAAACGCTGGCGTCTGGCAGGCGGCAAGCCGCCACCACAACCTGAAAACCTTCCGGTGCCTGACGCACTGGATTTTATGAACGAGAAGAATACTGATGGCTAATCTGGTCGCGATGCTGCGCCTGCCCGGCAACATGAAATCCACGCAATGGCAAATCCTTGCCGGGCCGATCCTCATTCTGCTGATCCTGTCGATGATGGTACTGCCGCTGCCGGCTTTCGTCCTCGATTTGCTGTTCACGTTTAACATTGCGCTGTCGATCATGGTGCTGCTGGTCGCGATGTTTACACAGCGCACGCTGGAGTTTGCTGCATTCCCGACGATTTTGCTGTTCACCACATTATTGCGCCTGGCGCTGAACGTCGCGTCGACGCGTATCATTTTGATGGAAGGACATACCGGTGCGGCGGCGGCGGGGAAGGTGGTTGAAGCCTTTGGTCACTTCCTGGTGGGCGGTAACTTTGCCATCGGTATCGTGGTCTTCGTTATTCTCGTCATCATTAACTTTATGGTTATCACCAAAGGCGCAGGTCGTATTGCTGAAGTTGGCGCGCGCTTCGTGCTGGATGGTATGCCCGGCAAGCAGATGGCGATTGATGCCGACTTGAATGCCGGACTGATTGGCGAAGATGAAGCCAAAAAACGACGTTCGGAAGTGACGCAGGAAGCGGATTTCTACGGTTCTATGGACGGTGCGAGTAAATTCGTACGCGGAGATGCCATCGCCGGTATTTTGATCATGGTGATCAACGTCGTCGGCGGCCTGTTGGTCGGGGTGTTACAGCATGGCATGAGTATGGGAAGCGCAGCGGAAAGTTATACCCTGCTGACTATCGGTGACGGCCTGGTCGCGCAGATCCCCGCGCTGGTCATCTCAACAGCGGCGGGTGTTATTGTGACCCGCGTGAGTACCGACCAGGATGTAGGCGAACAGATGGTGACCCAACTGTTCAGTAATCCAAGCGTTATGCTGCTTAGTGCAGCGGTGCTGGGTTTGCTGGGCCTGGTACCTGGTATGCCAAACCTGGTATTTTTGATGTTTACCGCTGCATTACTCGGCCTGGCCTGGTGGATGCGTGGTCGCGAGCTTAAAGCGCCTGCTGAGCCTCAGCCGGTGAAAATGCCGGAAAATAACTCTGTGGTGGAAGCCACCTGGAACGATGTTCAACTGGAGGATTCACTGGGAATGGAGGTGGGTTACCGCCTGATCCCAATGGTGGATTTTCAGCAGGATGGCGAGCTTCTGGGGCGAATTCGCAGTATTCGTAAGAAATTTGCCCAGGATATGGGCTTCCTGCCGCCGGTGGTCCACATCCGCGACAATATGGATCTGCAACCCGCCCGCTATCGCATTCTGATGAAAGGGGTGGAAATCGGCAGCGGGGACGCTTATCCCGGACGTTGGCTGGCCATTAATCCAGGGACAGCGGCAGGTTCGTTGCCGGGTGAGAAAACGGTCGATCCGGCTTTCGGTCTGGACGCTATCTGGATTGAGAGCGCATTGAAGGAACAGGCGCAGATTCAGGGCTTTACGGTGGTTGAAGCCAGTACCGTTGTCGCTACGCATCTGAATCACCTGATTGGTCAGTTTGCCGCAGAGCTGTTCGGGCGCCAGGAAGCGCAACAGCTACTGGACCGCGTCTCACAGGAGATGCCAAAGCTAACTGAAGATCTGGTCCCTGGGGTTGTGACGCTGACCACACTGCACAAAGTACTGCAGAACTTACTGGACGAAAAAGTACCGATTCGCGATATGCGCACCATTCTCGAAACGCTGGCTGAGCATGCGCCGCTGCAAAACGATCCGCATGAGCTTACTGCGGTAGTCCGTGTTGCACTGGGGCGCGCCATCACCCAGCAATGGTTCCCGGGTAATGAAGAGGTTCAGGTTATTGGCCTGGATACCCCGCTTGAACGTCTCCTGCTGCAAGCATTACAGGGCGGCGGCGGTCTGGAGCCTGGTCTGGCAGACCGGCTGCTGGCCCAAACCCAGGAAGCGCTCTCCCGCCAGGAAATGTTGGGCGCGCCGCCGGTATTGCTGGTTAATCACGCGTTGCGTCCGTTACTGGCACGCTTTTTACGCCGCAGCATACCGCAGTTGGTGGTGTTATCGAACATGGAGCTTTCTGATAACCGCCATATTCGTATGACGGCGACCATTGGAGGTAAATAATGCGTAACTTACTGTGGTTGTTGGTTTTTCCTTTGGTGGCGCAGGCAGCCGGAGAAGGGGCATGGCAGGCAAGCGGGATGGGGATCACCTTAAACCACCGTGGTCAGTCAGCGTCGTCTGCACCTCTGGTTCCGAGCCAACCAGTCTCGGGTTTGATGACCTTAGTGGCGTGGCGCTATGCGCTTAATGGCCCAACTCCTGCAGGGTTACGTGTGCGTTTATGCTCTCAGTCTCGTTGTGTCGAGCTGGACGGGCAAAGTGGCACCACCAACGGGTTCAATAATGTTCCCGCCATTGAACCTATGCATTTTGTCTGGGAAGTTCCTGGCGGCGGTCGTCTAATCCCCGCCTTACAAGTACAGAGCAATCAGGTGATTGTAAACTATCGTTAACGCCTCTCTTCATTAGGCCAGCAGCAGAAACTGCTGGCTGCTTCGCAATTTTAGCCCGCTGATTTGATTAAAAAGAAACGCCGTTTTATAAAATTGGTGACATACGTTGCCGGACTCTTTGTGCTGTTGCCATTTCGCGAACATCCCTGGCAGAAACAGAAAGGTTTCACTTGCTGTTAGCTTTTACTGTGACCCTGAAAGGACGCCCAATATCAATGCGAGGATTGCGGGGCCTCCCAATAATGTGCAGGGGTAACGGCAATGAAGACACGTAAAATCGGATTGGTTAACTATTTTGCCTACGGTTCGGGGGATTTTTTAGGCGCAGGCACCACGGCATTAACCGCCGCCTGGCTGCTCTATTTTTACACTACGTTTTGTGGTCTGACGCCTATCGAGGCGACCTTCATTTTTGCCACCGCCAGGGTGCTGGATGCCGTGGTTAGCCCGTTAATGGGTTTTTTAACCGATAACTTTGGCTCCACCTGGCTCGGTAAACGCTTCGGGCGACGTAAGTTTTTTATTCTGTTGGGGATCCCCTGCGTCTTTAGCTACTCGCTGATGTGGGTGGGTGACATGGGGTTCTGGTATTACCTGCTGACCTATCTGATTTTTGACGTGGTCTACACCATGATTCTGGTGCCTTATGAAACGCTGGTGCCCGAAATGACCGATGACTTTAAACAGAAAACCAAGTTTTCTGGCGCACGTATTTCGATGGCGCAAATGTCAGCTATTCTGGCCTCGTTCTTACCCGGCGTTCTGCTAACGCTGTTTGGCAAAGATAACCCGGTGTCTTTTTTCTATGCCAGCCTGGTGTTCTCTGTGCTGTGCGCGCTGATGCTGACTTTCGTCTGGTTCTTTACCTGGGAGCGCCCACGTGCTGAGTGGACTGAAGCCGCGCTGCGAGCCGAAGAAGAGAAGAAAAAGCTGACCTTTAGCCAAAGCATGAACCGCCTGTTCGTTGAACTGAGTTCAACACTGCGCATCCGTATCTTCCGTCAGCATTTAGGAATGTATCTCGGCGGCTATATAGCGCAGGACGTTTTTAACGCCGTCTTTACTTACTATGTGGTGTTTGTGCTGATGCAGGAAGCCTCGATGGCGTCAAACCTGCTGGGAACGATGGCTATCTTCCAGTTTATTGCCGTTATCGCCATGATCCCATTGTGTATCCGCTTTGGACCCGCGCCATCATACCGGATGGTCGTTGTCCTGTTTGGCGCGAGTTCTCTCTCTTATGCGCTGCTTTATTATGCCGGGTTAAGCGATGTTTATTCTCTGTTGCTGCTGGTCTCTGCCATTGCGGGCCTGGGACGCGGCGGGATCAATTATGTTCCCTGGAATACCTATACCTATATTGCCGATGTTGATGAAGTGATTACCGGCCAGCGCCGGGAAGGAATTTTCGCTGGCATCATGACGTTAACGCGTAAGGCGTCGCAGGCGGGAGCGGTGATGCTGGTAGGGATTGTCATGCAGATGTCCGGTTTTGTCTCCGGTCACAACGTACAACCCGCGGCGGTCAGCCATACCATTCTGTTAATTCTGAGCTGCGGTACGCTAATTGTTCTGGCGCTGGGTTTCCTGGTTTCCCTACGCTTCAAACTGAACCTGCAAACCCACAGTATCCTGCGTGAAGAGACCGCAAAAATGCGGGCGTCGGGACGCCCCGTGCCGGAGGGACTCTCTGCCAAAGGCCGTGCGACCGTAGAGGTGCTGTCAGGCATGCCATATGAATCACTTTGGGGTAACAACAATATTGGTTACCTGAATCGTAATAAGCCAGCTGCACCGAAACTGGAAAAGGGTGCCGCATTGAATTCGACATTGACAGAGGTGAAGTAAATGATTGTTTACCCCGTTAAACACAGCCCGTTATTGCGTCAACCAGACCATTTTATTGCCAGGGATGAATTAAAAACGTTGATCAAAAAGGTGACGCATAACCTGGTCAATATTCATGACGAGACGGGCGAATTCCTGCTGCGTCTGGACGACGGACGCGTTATTGATACCAAAGGCTGGGCGGGATGGGAGTGGACGCACGGTGTCGGCCTGTACGGGATGTATCAGTATTATCAGCAAACTGGCGATGAGACGATGCGCGATATCATCGACAACTGGTTTGCCGAACGCTTTGCTGAAGGCGCTACCACCAAAAACGTTAACACTATGGCGCCGTTTTTAACTCTGGCATATCGCTATGAAGAGACGCGTAACCCCGCGTATCTGCCCTGGCTCGACAGCTGGGCTGAGTGGGCAATGCATGATATGCCGCGTACCAAATTCGGCGGTATGCAGCACATTACGCTGGCGGAAGAGAATCATCAGCAAATGTGGGATGACACGCTGATGATGACGGTTTTGCCACTGGCGAAAATCGGCAAGTTGCTCAACCGTCCAGAATATATTGAAGAGGCAACCTATCAGTTCCTGCTGCATGTGCAGAACCTGATGGATAAAGAAACGGGGCTGTGGTTCCACGGCTGGAGCTATGAAGGGCAGCATAATTTTGCCAACGCCCGCTGGGCGCGTGGCAACAGCTGGTTAACTATCGTGATCCCGGACTTCCTCGAACTGCTCGATTTACCAGAAAACAGTGCCGTTCGCCGCTATCTGGTGCAGGTTCTGCACGCGCAAATCGCGGCGCTGGCTAAGTGCCAGGATGAAAGTGGATTGTGGCACACGCTGCTGGACGATCCGCAGTCATATCTGGAAGCGTCAGCCACAGCCGGATTTGCGTATGGGATCCTCAAAGCGGTACGTAAACGCTATGTCGGCCACGAGTATGCTGTGGTGGCCGAAAAAGCCATCAGAGGCATTGTGCAACATATCTCACCAGAAGGAGAATTGTTGCACACCTCGTTTGGTACCGGAATGGGGCACAATCTCGATTTTTACCGCAATATCCCGCGGACCTCCATGCCATATGGACAGGCAATGGCGATACTGTGCCTTACCGAATACTTGCGTAAGTATTTTTGAATTCGTTGGCAGATGGTGCCGCCGCTAACGGACCTGCTTGTTGGGGCACCTCTGTTTGCGCGGCATTATCCTGCGGCGCAAACAGATGATCCATGATTTGCCGCATGACCGGCGCGGCGGTTACGCCGTCGCTGCCGCCATTTTCGAGGATTAACGCCACGGCGACTTTCGGGTTCTTATAGGGCGCAAACGCGGTATAAAACACATGGTCGCGCAAACGGACCGGAATCATTTTCGCATTGTAGGTCTGATTTTCTTTCAGGCTGAAGACCTGTGATGTGCCACTTTTCGCCGCAATGCCGTAAGGTGCGGTGTGAAAGAACTTATACCCGGTGCCGTTTGGTTCATTTGCCATGCCGAACATCGCCTGACGCACCAGCCCCCAGTAGGGTGACGATGCAGAGGCGATTTGCGACGGTGCTTCAGTAGCCTGGTACGGTGTGTGGGTTTTGCCGCTTTCTTCATCAAGTAGCAGGTGAGGGACGATGACTTTGCCGTTGTTAATCAGTGCTACCATAGCCTTTACCATCTGGATTGGCGTGGCAATCCAGTAGCCCTGGCCGATACCAACAGAAATGGTATCCCCTTGATACCATGCTTTTTTATGTACTTTCTGCTTCCATTCGCGGCTCGGGAGCAGGCCGTTATACTCCTCATCAAGATCGATACCGGTCGGTTTACCGTAACCAAACTGGCTGAGCATGCGGTTAATCCGGTCGATC
The DNA here is from genome assembly GCF_005281355.1 of Citrobacter sp. wls615. Taxonomy (NCBI): domain Bacteria; kingdom Pseudomonadati; phylum Pseudomonadota; class Gammaproteobacteria; order Enterobacterales; family Enterobacteriaceae; genus Citrobacter; species Citrobacter sp. wls615. The sequence goes on from NZ_SZXM01000028.1 coordinate 45,182, forward strand.
CCCATCATATACGCCACCTGATAGAAGAAGGTATCGGCGGATTCTTCAATCGCTTTGGTGACGTCCAGCATACCGTGACCGGTTTTTTTCCAGTCACGATAATGCCGCTCGGTGCCGGGGAGCGTCCAGGTGGGGGCACCGAAAAAACTGGTCTGCGGAGTGATGACTCCGTCCAGTAAAGCAGACATCGCCATGTAAGGTTTGACCGTGGAGGCGGGAGGATACAGCCCCTGTGTGACGCGGTTGATTAAAGGCAGGTCTTTATCCTGCAGCAGCTTGTTATAGTCCTGATAGCTGATGCCTTTGACAAACGGATTGGGGTCATAGCTGGGGTTTGAGACCATCGCCAGCACGGAACCGTCGTGCGGATCTTCCACCAGTACTGCCGCACGCTGGCCCGCCAGAAGACTCTCAATGTATTGCTGTAAATGTAAATCCAGCGTCAGATGGATATCTTTTCCGGCAACGGGCGGCACATCCTTGATCAAGCGGACGATGCGTCCGTGGTTATCGACTTCCACCTCCTGATAACCGGTTTTTCCATGCAGTTCGTTTTCGTAATAGTGCTCAATACCCTGCTTGCCGATGTTGTGATCGGCGGCGTAGTTTTCTGCCAGACCTTTTTTACCCAGTGCTTTCAGATCGTTGTCGTTGATTTTTGAAACATAGCCAAGGACATGCGCCAGTGCGGCCCCATAGGGGTACTGGCGGTCTTCATAGCTATTGATATTGACGCCACTGAAATGAAACTGGTTAACCGAGAAACGGGCGATTTCTACATCGGTCAGCGCATTTTTTAGCACTACCGGGCGATAACGGCTGCTGGATTTTAGCTCATGGCGGAACTGGTCAATGTCATCTGGGGTGAGGTCAACGATCGGCGTTAACTGCCTGATTAGGGCATCCATATCGCTGATTTTATAAGGCGTAACGGAAATGTCGTACCAGGTTACGTTGCGCACCAGCGGGATGCCGTTGCGATCGTAAATCATGCCTCGCGTTGGGGCGACTGGCAGCATTTTGATGTCGTTTGCATCGGACCGGGTGGTGTAATACTGGTGCTGACGGATTTGTAGGTTGTAGAGATTGTAAATCAGGATGCCAAAACAGATGACCACCACGCCAAAGGCCACTATTACACGCCGCTGGAAGAGTTTTTCTTCCGCCTCAAAATCTCTGAATGTCATTGACCCGTACCCGATTAATTCGCCGCCTAATGATACGGAGGCTCAAACGGGATGACAGGCCAAATATGTTCCATATCTCTACGGAAATGTGTCATTCCTTGTGAGTTGTTACAGATAGCCTGTTACGGAAATAAAAAAGGCCTGAGTCCGCGTTACAGACTCAGGCCTCAATCCTTGCGAACTTACATGCGCTCTACGGTTTCGATACCCAGCGTATCCAGACCCAGCTTCAGGGTTTTCGCCGTCAACTGCGCCAGCTTCAGACGGCTGTTACGAATCTCTTCGTTCTCAGCGCTGAGGATAGGGCAATGCTCGTAGAAGCCGGAGAACAGACCCGCTACGTCGTACAGGTAGGCACACATCACGTGCGGAGTACCTTCACGGGCAACGACGGTGAGCGTTTCTTCAAACTGCAGAAGACGAGCGGCCAGTTGGGCCTCGCGATCTTCACGGATAATGACCTGCGCATTTGCCAGCGCGTTCTCGTCGATATCCGCTTTACGGAACACGGACAGTACGCGGGTGTAGGCATACTGCATGTACGGCGCGGTGTTGCCTTCGAACGCCAGCATATTGTCCCAGTCGAAGATGTAGTCAGTGGTACGGTTTTTGGACAAGTCCGCATATTTCACCGCGCCGATACCGACCGCATTCGCCAGCTTTTCCAGCTCATCGGCAGGCATATCCGGGTTCTTCTCAGCCACCAGACGACGCGCGCGTTCCAGCGCTTCATCCAGCAGATCGGCCAGTTTAACCGTACCGCCCGCGCGGGTTTTGAACGGCTTACCGTCTTTACCCAGCATCATACCGAACATGTGGTGTTCCAGCGGTACGGAATCCGGCACATAGCCGGCTTTACGGACGATGGTCCAGGCCTGCATCAAGTGCTGATGCTGACGGGAATCGATGTAATAGAGAACGCGGTCAGCATGCAGCGTTTCGTAACGATATTTGGCGCAGGCGATGTCGGTGGTGGTGTAGAGATAGCCGCCATCTTTCTTCTGAATGATAACGCCCATCGGTTCGCCTTCCTTGTTCTTATACTCATCAAGGAATACGACGGTAGCGCCTTCGCTCTCAACAGCCAGGCCCTTAGCTTTCAGATCGGCCACGATACCTGGCAGCATCGGGTTGTACAGGCTTTCACCCATGACGTCGTCACGGGTCAGCGTGACGTTCAGGCGATCGTAAGTTAACTGGTTCTGCGACATGGTAATGTCGACCAGTTTGCGCCACATCTCACGGAAATATTCGTCGCCGCCTTGCAGTTTAACAACATAGCTACGGGCGCGTTCTGCGAAGGCTTCATCTTCGTCGTAATGCTTTTTCGCGTCACGGTAGAAACCTTCAAGGTCAGCCAGCGCCATCTCTCCGGCGTTTTCTTGCTGCTGTTTTTCCAGCCATGCGATCAGCATACCGAACTGAGTACCCCAGTCGCCAACGTGGTTAGCACGAATAACATTGTGGCCGAGGAACTCCAGCGTACGCACCGCTGCGTCACCGATGATGGTGGAACGCAGGTGACCCACGTGCATCTCTTTCGCTACGTTAGGCGCGGAGTAGTCAACAACAACGGTTTGTTTAGCCGGTTGAGTTACGCCCAGACGATCGGAGGCCAGCGCCTGCTGAACATGCTGCGCCAGAAATGCCGGATCGAGAAAAATATTGATAAAGCCCGGGCCAGCAATTTCAACCTTGCTGGCAATCCCGTTGAGATCCAGATGAGTCAGCACCTGCTCAGCCAGTTGTCGCGGCGCCATACCCAGTTTTTTAGCGACAGCCATCATGCCGTTGGCCTGATAGTCACCGAACTGTATTTTTGCTGACTGACGAACCTGCGGTTCGCAATCTGCAGGCGCGCCTGCAGCAATCATGGCCTGACTGACTTTTTCTGAGAGAAGAGCCTGAATATTCACCGGAATACCTTACATTTATGAAGCGGGATAAAATTCACCGCGCCAGTTTAAGAATTTAGGGCGGGAGTATACTGCAAATGCCCGTTGTCGTCAGCATCGCGAGTACTGTGCGCTGTCGGAAATGAAAGCAACGCAATTACGTATAATTATGCATATTGCGTTCGAAAAAAACAGCGGTTGGATGGCGCAGCGCAACAGAGTAAATTAGCGGCTTTGAACATGGATATGAGCTTTTATTATGGCGAACTGGCAAACAGTTGCAGAACTGCATGATATTTCCGCAGATTTACCGCATTTCGCGCAGGCGTTAACGGAACTTTCCACCCGTCTTGGTCTGGATGTCACACCGCTTGAAGCCGATCACATTTCTTTGCGTTGTCATCAAAATACTACCGCAGAGCGCTGGCGTCGTGGATTTGAGCAGTGCGGTGAATTATTGTCAGAGAACATCATCAATGGCAGACCCATTTGCCTGTTCAAACTCCATGAGCCGGTTTGCGTCCTGCACTGGACATTTTCTATCGTAGAGCTGCCGTGGCCGGGAGAAAAGCGTTATCCACATGAAGGTTGGGAACATATTGAGATTGTCCTGCCGGGAGATGCGGAGACGCTGAATGCGCGAGCGTTGGCGCTGCTTTCCGATCAAGGCCTGAGTCAGCCGGGCATCTTTGTGAAAACCAGCTCACCGAAAGGAGAGCGGGAGAGCTTACCGAATCCTACGCTGGCGGTCAGCGATGGCAGTGTGACGATAAAGTTTCATCCGTGGTCGATTGAAACCATTGTGGCAAGTGAGCGACAGGAGTGAACATGGCCTTACTGGAAGTTTGCTGTTACAGCATGGAATGCGCGCTTACGGCGCAGCAAAACGGCGCGGATCGCATTGAGCTTTGCGCGGCGCCCAAAGAAGGGGGCTTAACGCCGTCACTGGGCGTATTGCGTTCGGTTCGCCAGCATGTGGCTATTCCCGTCAACCCCATTATCCGCCCACGTGGAGGGGATTTTTGTTATACCGACGGTGAATTCGCGGCAATGCTGGATGATATTGCGATGGTCAGAGAACTGGGATTTCCAGGGCTGGTGACCGGTATTTTAGATGTGGATGGCAATGTCGATATGCCGCGCATGGAAAAAATAATGGCTGCTGCCGGTCCGCTGAATGTCACTTTTCATCGGGCGTTTGATATGTGCGCTAACCCACTCAATGCGCTACAAAAACTCTCTCAATTGGGCATCGCCAGGGTACTGACTTCCGGGCAAAAATCAGATGCAGTGCAAGGTTTAACAAAAATAATGGAACTTATTGCGCTGGCGGGTGCTCCAATCATTATGGCCGGAGCGGGGGTTCGCGCCTCGAATTTGTCCCTGTTCCTGGATGCTGGAGTGCAGGAAGTCCATAGTTCTGCCGGAGTATGGCTGGCTTCCCCAATGCGTTATCGCAATTCGGGGTTGTCGATGTCTTCGGATACGCAGGCGGATGAGTATTCTCGCTATGCGGTAGACGGAGCGGCGGTTGCTGAAATGAAAGCAATCATGGCACGCCATCAGGCCAGCTGATTTTTACCGTTGCATCATGTCGCCCAATATGATGCTTGCTCGTACCAGGCCCCTGCAATTTCAACAGGGGCCTTTTTTTCTCCTTCATATTTCAGGCCGCAGCAGCGTTGGCCGCCTCGCGCACCCCGGTCACGTAGTTATCTACACTCCCGGGGATTTGCTGCGTTGCCGCCATGCTGCAACTTGAACTATTTTGGAGAAACGGTGCTATACGTAACGGTCATTCGGCAATCCATTACGGTTTACGCGCAATCAATACCGCACGTAATGGGGCGGGGTAGCCTTCTACCGTTTTATTGTGGTCGTTCGGGTCGAGGAAATCGGCCAGCGATTCGGTTATCATCCACTCGGTGCGACGCTGCTCTTCGGTAGTGGTGACGCAGACATCGGCGATGCGTACATCAACAAATCCGCATTTTTCCAGCCAGTTTTTTAGCGCCAACGCAGACGGGATAAAATAGACGTTACGCATCTGCGCGTAGCGGTCACCCGGCACCAGTACGGTATTTTCATCACCCTCGACTACCAGCGTTTCCAGTACCAGTTCACCCTCTTTAACCAACTGATCTTTCAACTGCCACAGGTGTTCCAGCGGGGAACGTCGATGATACAGCACGCCCATGGAAAACACGGTATCAAAGGCGTTGAGCGCCGGAAGCTGTTCAATACCCAGCGGCAGCAGATGCGCACGCTGATCGTTGCCCAGCAGTTTACGCACCGCTTCAAACTGGCACAGGAACAATTGCGTAGGATCGATGCCAACCGCCAGGTGCGCGCCCGCGCCAATCATACGCCACATGTGATATCCGCTGCCGCAGCCGACATCGAGAATGGTACGCCCGGTAAGATCCGATAAATGCGGCAGGACGCGATCCCATTTCCAGTCTGAGCGCCATTCGGTATCGATATTGACGCCGTACAGCGAGTATGGCCCTTTCCGCCATGGCATCAGGTTCCGCATCAGAGTGTCGATGCGTTTGAGTTGACCGTCGCTGAGCGGTTGCTCGCTTTCTGCGGTGACGCTATGCAGTAAGTCCAGACGATACGGCGTTAACTCTGGCAAAAACTCCACCGCATTCGACCACTGCTTAAATAAGCCATGCTGATCGCGCTGCCAGGCAGCGATTTGCGCCGGAAGCGTTTCCAGCCAATGGGAAAGGTGATTTTTGGCAATCAGTTGATAAAAGTTACCAAAGTCGATCATGCGCTGACCTCAGCTTTCAGCGCCACCAGGGAACCAAAGTTGAAGCACTGGAACCACAATTCGCTGTGCTCAAAACCAGCCTGATGCAGTCGCGCTTTGTGTGTTTCTACGGAGTCGGTCAACATCACGTTCTCCAGCATGCTGCGCTTCTGGCTGATTTCCAGTTCGCTATAACCATTTGCGCGTTTGAAGTCGTGGTGCATGTTGAACAGCAGCTCGCCAACTTGAGCGTCTTCGAAACTGAATTTTTCCGACAGCACCAGCGCGCCACCGGGATTCAGTCCCTGATAAATCTTATCCAACAATGCCTGGCGCTCTGCTGGCTCAAGGAACTGCAGGGTAAAATTCAGCACCACCATCGAGGCGTTTTCGAGAGTAATGTCGCGAATATCGCCTTCGATGACTTCAACCGGAGTAGGGGCCTTATAAGCGTCAATATGGCGACGGCAGCGCTCCACCATCGCCGGGGAATTATCAATGGCAATAATTTTGCAATTCTCGTGATGAATATTGCGACGCACTGAGAGCGTCGCCGCGCCCAGAGAGCAGCCGAGATCGTAGACCTGCGTGTTGGGTTGGACGAAACGTTCGGCCAGCATGCCAATCATCGAAATGATATTGGAGTAGCCGGGAACGGAACGCTGGATCATATCCGGGAAGACTTCAGCTACCCGTTCATCAAAGGTCCAGTCACCCAGACTGGCGATAGGCGCAGAAAAAAGCGTGTCGCGGTGAGACATAACGTAAAAATCCGGGAAAAATAAAGTGGCGTATTGTGCGCTAATGCAGGGAGAAAACCAACTCCCAGGGCATATACCAAAGATTCGCCAGCACCATTAGCAACAGCGAACACCAGGTCGCGCTCATGCCTGAACGCCGCCAGCGGAAAAGCCGGTGGTGGAATCCGTAATAATGCATCAGTCGTCCGGCAATCAACATCAGTCCGCAAATATGCACCATCCACGTTTCTGCGCCGTTCATTTCCATAAATAACAACAGCACTAACGCGACAGGAATATACTCCACCGCATTACCATGAATACGGATAGCGCTTTGCAGTTCGCTAAAACCACCGTCACCATAAGCAACGCGGTACTGCATACGCAGGCGAACGACGTCAAATGAGAACTTTATTAACAATAACGCACCCAATACGGCATAAAGCGCGCTTACCATACAAACTCCCTTTAAAATGGCAGATGGCACTGTCTATGATAGGTGGCAATTTCAGAAAAGAGAAGATTGCTGTGGAATAGACGGTGCTGATCCGATCTCTGGCAGGGCGCTACGTAAATCTGCCCATAGCGTGTCTACCAGCTCCGGGGCCTGCGCGATATCCGGCGTATGCAAAAATAAATATGGCGTCGTAGATTGATGCCACAGCGACAGTTTATTTAACCAAACGGCAAATAACTGCCGGTTTTGTGCCATATCATCGCTACCGATAAAACGCACCATCGGATGATTGGCCGTTACCACTGCATGAACCGGAACCTTCGGTTTCTTACGCTGGGCCTCGCGTATCGCTTCAGTATGTGGGATGGCGGCATGCACCGGGCGACTGTCCAGGATAACCCTATTTACACCTCGCTCATGCAGGCCGCGATTCAGTTGCTGCTCGGCTTCGCCTTTGGCAAAGAAATCCGGATGGCGAACTTCGACACCGTAGGTAAAAGATTTGGGGAGCGCATCAAGAAACGGCCACAGAGCGGACAGGTCGCGTGGGGCAAAGGTGGCGGGTAATTGCAACCAGTATTGCCCGATGCGCGCTTCCAGCGGCGACATGCGCGTTAAAAATTCCTGTACCAAATCATCACAGTTACGCAACGCGGCCTGATGTGAAATGGTGGCCGGAAACTTAAAACAAAATCGAAACGCATCGGTGGTTTGTGCATGCCAGCGGGTGACAATCTCGGCTTTTGGCAGCGCATACAGCGTGGTATTGCCCTCCACACAGTTAACATGACGGGCGTTAGGGGTTAACTTACTGATTTTAATAATCCTCCCGTACTGTTCTCGTTGCTATGGGGCATCAATGGGGCAAAATCGGCCAGCTTCTGATTCAGCATTGCGATCTGCTCTGCGCTGCTGTCAGCCATCCATGCACCGTAAACATTGAACACCATCTGGGCGCTCGCGTGCCCCATCTGACTGGCAATAAAACTCGGGTTTGCACCAGCAGATAATGACCAGCACGCATAGGTATGTCGTGACTGGTACGCCTTTCTGTGTCTGATTCCCGCGCGCTTTAGTGCCGCTTCCCATGAGTCGCCTACTGAATCGACCCGGTAGATAAATCCGACCTGCTTACTGCGTCTGACCACATGCGGGTTAAAGACGAATGTACACTCATGGTTCACCGAACGGCCATACTCACGTAACTGAACTTCAATGTGATGTTGCCTGCCCAGCCTTGTCATTTCAGCCTGATTTTTCAGGATACTGATTGCGGGCTGGATAAGATGCACCACCCGATCTGTGCTTGCCTCGGTTTTTGGTAGAGTGAACTCACCAAGTTTCGTATAATTACGCCTGATGGTAATTGTTCCAGCGTTCAGATCGATATCTTCCCAGGCCAGGGAGACCAGTTCCCCGTGACGCATTCCTGTGTACACTGCTAATGACCACAGGTTTTTCGTCTGCTGATGCCGGCATGCATCTATCAGGCGAATAAATTCGTCTCGAGTTAGCGGATCTGGCTCTGCCCTGGCTTTTTTCAGAGGCTTAATTCCTTCGAATGGGTTCACCTCTAAGTAACCGTGATCCGCAGCAAACTGAAACATTCCGGCCATTGTCGTCATGTAATAGTTCACAGTAACAACGCTTCGCCCCTTTGTTGGTTTTTTGCCATTACCCGGATTTTGATAACCAGTCAGCAATTCTTTCCTGAGGTACAGCAGTTCCTCTTTGGCCACCGATGTCACCAGTCGCCCTCCGCCAATCCGCGGCACTACATTCCGTACTACCGACTCATACCGATTAAACGCATTCGCGCAGATTTCCATCCGTTTCAGATCCAGCCATTTTTCCTCAAGCTCTTTCACTGTAATGTCTTTTTTACATATACCGAAAGACTTGAGGTTAGGGGAGTCAGGAAACTGTGCTGCATAGTCAAAGGTTCCTGTGCGGATGGCAAAGCATACTGAAATCCGCAATTCCCCGGCTATCTTCCTGTTCTTAGCGGTGTCAGGGACACCGAGACTTTCCCTGACACGCTTACCTTTAAAATTAAACCAGATGCGCAGACTGCCACCGTGGTTTTCGACGCCTGTTGGATATGTGACTTTATCCATTGATACCTCCAGACGCCCAAGAGCGATATGAGCTTACCTTTTTCATGGCATCAAATCACCCTGGCTGTTTGTTTTTCATCGAAGCCACCCAGGCATCGACCGCTTTACGGTTGTACATGCATTCACTTGATGGCTTCGGGTTACCATCTGGTGAAACGTGGATATATTCCCGGCCAACCATCCAGCACTCTTTTCTTGCCCGGAGGATGGTGCCGGGCTTGAGCCCGGTAACCGCGATAAGAACGCTTTCACAAACCCACTCGTTAGGGGATAACTGAATAACATTGTTCATATACCCACCTCACACCACAGTCAGGCCACGGCAGTGGCACCACACATCAAACATACGTTTAACCACTTCCCGGCAGTAGAATCCTTCCTGATCCCTCGAGAGGTCGTAGCGGTTTCCGTACCGTTGGCGCACCCATATTTCAAATGCCTTATTCATGACCACTCCACATCAACACCACAGTGAAACAGATGCATACAATGCAAATCCCAATAGCTGTCGGCCAGTTCATCACTTCACCTCCACGTCGCTCCCGGCAATGACACAAGCTCGCTCGATAGCTTCTTTCACCCAGCGCTTATAGGTTTCCGGGTGGAATATTTCGCTATTTCCGGTGCCGCTCCAGAACGCCTTTGACGTGATATCTGGCAGGGAGATAGTCAGAGTTTTCTTCCCGATACCTCCAGAGCTTTCGCAAAAAGTTAATGCGTCGCGTAGTTCTTTAACGCACGCGTAGTTTTCTGCTTTATCAGGATCACCGGTACGATGTTCCGCTTCTTGCCTGCACCATTTGATGACTTTCTCAGCGGCTTCATGGAGGCGCTGGCGCTGCCAGTCATATGTGTCAATCAACCCATTGGCACGGTCTCTGCTGCTTATCAATTCAGCTACATGGCATTCAGAATCAATCAGGTTGCTTTCCGCAGAAGACAGGGCTTGTTTTAGTCGCTCAATCTCAGTGGCCATGTAGTAACCGGTTTTGCTCCAGGTATCCACATCATCGCCGGTCATATCCGGTTCCATCGTCGCCATCAGAACGGCGTCGTGATAATCCTGGCTGCCGCTGGTGATCGCAACGGCGTAGGAGTCACTGTTTTCGCGCTTATGGATAAGCACGACAGGGTTATTAATTTTGCTCATTCCGTAGCCTCCCGCTCAGCTTCGATGATGGCATCTACAGCCATCACCAGAGTTCTGGCTAGGTCGTCGTAATCCTGCCATGCATTATTGCTAAAAAAATTCGTGAGCATTACCGGCGCTATCTGCACAACGAGGTGCTGGCGATAGGTCATGCCACGGGGAGTATCGATGCGCGGGCATGGGTAAGCTGAATGTTGGCCTTTGCTCATCGTGTCGCCTCTCGTTGAATTGTCTTGTAGGCTCGCAACATATCGCGAGATTTTCCGGACAAAACCGTCTTCATGAAGAACATTCCACTGCGGTTTGCAACTATTCCTGGTGTGCAGAGCAGCGTGGCGTCTACCACGCGGTTATGTTTACGGAACTCAAACACAGTGCTGGTGATCACGATGTTCGCTACGGCGCCATAGTCCTGATATTCGATTTTCATGCCAGATGCTCCTCAATAATTTTGAAAGCATCATCACGGCATGGCATCACGACGAACTCAGGATTACCGTATGCAGTGTTGATCACTGGATCGAACTGAATGCGTACCGCTCCAGCCTCACCGGAAGGGCGTAACTGGATGGGAATAAACTTCCGCTCGCGACCAAACATCTTTTCCGGATAACTGAGGTATTCAGCCTGGATAACCGGATTGATACTGAAATCCACTTTTTTCGGGATGACGCGTTCCATATCAGGAAAGCGACCATCAACAAGTTTGATGCCGGTGATCGAAATCCGGCGTTCGAATGCGTCGCGGTGAATGGCAAACGCTTCTTTGTTAAATACCAGTTCAGTGGTTTCCGCTTTCGCCGGAACCAGCCCTTCAAACTGGACGATGATGTTTTTCTTCGTCCGGATGCCGTGCTCCATGCGCAGGGCTACATGCCCGTTAGTCGACTCGATATATTTCGGAGTGATGTGCACACCATTCAGGTAGTAACGGACATCATTTTTTGCTGCGCATACCAGAGCTGCGCGAATGAGTTTCGACTGGAGGATCATGCTTCCACCTCCACGAAGATCTCTTTCGGATCCTTACGCAGAACGAAGCCACCAAATTCAGGATGTTGCCAGCGCTTGCGTTTACCGCTTGGGCGAACGGATTCTTCCAGCAGCACCTGAAATGCGCGAATGAACGATTCACGATGTACGCACAGCCCACGAACTCCCGGCAACTGTCTGGAGGGCAGGTTTGCGAACTGAACAAGACGACGGCACGAAGGATCGGACAGACTGGTTTCCCATGACACTTTGTGTACCGGAACGAATTCGGCATCGGTATGCACGAATTCAGTCGAACTAATGCGCCGTTGTGGTAGAGAGGAAGATACTGGCGAAGCAGCAACCAGGTTGGTGCCACTCACTTCCATTACTGCTTTCATCGTCGCTGATGCGGTTGCTTCGGCCACAACACGGGCCAGCGAAAGAATGTCATGGTTCATGCTGATTTCCTGCTGGTGTGATTTAGCTACTGGCACTTCTTTGCTGTATGTGCCTGTGGTCATGATGGCAGGGAGTACATCTTCACAAACCCAGTCCTGTACGCGTTCAGCCGATGGAAGCTGGCTTCGCAGGATAAGGCGGAACAAGTCGGCCTGACCAGCAAGCTGAGTACCGCGCGGTTTTTCACCAAACCCCAATTCTAACGATTCGTTATAATCAAGTTTAATCAATGCCTTGCAGTGGTCTTTCAGTGCTTTTGCTGGGTTCGTATACCCAAGCGACTTAGCCAATTCAACTGCGTCAAATGCTGGTTTTCCTTCGTAGAGGACCCCACTCATCGAAAAATCGAGCTCTTCTGAACTAAATGTCATCAGCTGGTTATTCATCATCAGTTCCCTCAGTGCATAACAGGCATTTCTGGCATGCCGCTGGTTTTAATCATTCCGATGTAGTCATCGTGAAGCATCTCAAGCCCCTCTCGTCCAAAGGGTGACATCCTGAATCCGTCTTCTGGATCTGCAATCACCATGTCCTGATACATGCGAAGGGCAAGGGCTGAACCATCGCAAACTCCATATTTCTCGATGGCAATGCCTTCCACATGGTTGGCGAGAGAAAAACGCAGCGGACCGGGATAGATACTCAAATTTCCTTTCTTGCCCGAATAGATCACTGCGATATCAACACCACCGTCTTCGTTCGGGATTTCGATAGTGCCGTTCTTATCCTTCTCTTCGTTGATGAATACCGTTGCTACCAGCCAGCGCCACAGAATGAGTTCTTTCTCTGTGCCTAAAGAAACCCAACCAACTGCCACGGCATCCATAATGCAGGCCAACCAACGCAGCCCCTCTGAGTTGCGGAAGTCAAAGCGCGGACCATCGAATTGTTTAACCGCACCAGACCAGCCAATTACGCGGCTTCCGATCTTGATGCCGTTTGGCGAAGTTTCTGGCGCGTCGTAATTGCTGCTCATCGAATACCCTCCGGTTTACTGGCCTGTAGTTCGTCAACCTCTTTAACGAAGCGGTCGTGCATGGCGTCCCACTTCTCACACCATTTCCGCATTTCGCGCTTACGGGTCAGGATTCGGCGCAGTCGGCGAACGCAGCGCTGGTGAGCTCCGATGTACTCAACAGTTGCGCCTCCTCGCTGCCAGCAATTCAACTCTGGATTGAGAGGGTGAACGGCCTGCACATCCGGGTAGCGCAGCTCAAAACCAGAACGCCTGAAAGCTTCGGTGGTCATGAAGAACGCCAGATAGCGGATCGCCGTATCGCGGCTGAAGCAGCGCTTCATGCGCCCATGCCGCATAGCGACGAACAGGTTGCCCACAGGCGTATGGTGAATCTGAAATGCCAGGTCAATCGCGCTGGCGGTGCGGTTGTCGATCATCTGTCTTTCTCCCGGTTATAAGTTTCATGGCTCATTACTTCCCAGTTGCGTCCGTCGTCTTTCGATAGCAGCCTCCAGCGCGGATTAACCTTCAGACTGAGAAATCCGGTGCGTCGCATTCGTCGTGCATATACTCGTTTCCGTCGGTATCGCAGCAGGACCTGCATCGCCTGCAGGTGTACGCGTTCAGGTATTCGAATTGCTGTCAGTGCCACCAGTTAGCTCCTGTATACGTAACCCGGCTTCGCGAGCCATTTCGATAAAAGTGTCCAGTGCGCAAATATGTTCGTCGTCGAGCAGCCGGCGGTCGCATGTCACACGCCCTTTTTCGATGTAAAGAACCACGCGGCCGGTGAAATCCGGAAGCACATGCAGATCCACGTTGAGGACTGGGGGGGGGGATCTGCATTCCGTGCATAATTGTTTGTTGTGAGGCCATCAGTTAATTCCTCCGCAGATGTATTTCTCTTTTGCGTGTTTAACCAATTCAGAAAATATTTCGTCAACAATCATCTTTCCGGTTTCGGTCAGATATTCGGTGTGTCCATTGATATCGACACTTTTCATATATGTCTGGCGAAGAAATGTTTCCGCTTCTGTGTTGAATTCAGTCCGAGCCTGTTTTTCGAAACGCAGCAAAAGTTTCAGCATTGATTCTTCGTTAATCTCGATAACCTGAATATTGTCATCGGGCATATTTACGGAGATGCAATAACCACCCGTCTTGCGCTTCATTCGGTTTAATGCCGCAATAGCAATACGGCGGCGATAAATTTCAATGGTGTTGTTTTTCATTGTCATTACCGCCCGTAAGCCTTGCGCAGAAAAAGGTTTGCAATATGCAGATAACTATTTCCATAAGAGGCAAAAAGTTTTGCAGTATTGTGTGCTGCTTTATCTTTCAGAAACGTCATTATTGCCCCCCCCTTTGAGGTGTTCTCCATGGTCATTTGGGTCATGAAGCAAAGCTCATTAAGTAATGAGGTGAATCTTCCTGCTACCTTCACATCAGTGCGTGTGATTGCTGGCATAAGTAACTGGGTAAATTCAGCACGGAGTTCATGTGCATATTTATTGGCACACTCTGCTGTTTTGTGGGCTTTGTTTATGTAAAGAATGTCGTCATCCTGATTGGCTGGATGGGCTTTGTTATTCACGACTTCATTTCTGACGATAATATTCATTTGCATTTCCTCAGGGTGAGTGATGTCCCACCAATTAAGGCGTTAATTATTTATTGGCTAATTACGAGTTTATTTTTTCAGCTTTCTTGCTGATTACTTCTTGTAGCTCGTCGAGCTTTTCAAAAACGATAGTCAGAGTTCCTATTGCAGATAATTCCTGCGGAATACAGTCCATCGCATTACAAACCGCCATCTTGCAGTTTCCGGCTTCTGTAGCCCAGTTGTTAAGCATGCCAGACGTTAATCTCTTGCTTGTCCCTGCGGATGAATTATTGGCGCTGGCGTTCCGGGTAATGCTTTCCTGGGGTAGCATAGTGACGTATTCATTAACACCATCCAGAGTTTTCTGCATTGAACGAATAAGGCATGCAATTGCGTTACCGGCTTCTGGCGGAAGCTCGTAGTTACGATAAATAACCTCAAGTAACGAGGTATTTTCCACAATATCAGCCGCGACACTTTCGACTATTTCAACTGGTGTTTTCATTTTCTATTCTCCATTGCGTAATCGTGCGCAGCTTCGGCGTATTGCTTTGCTAAGCAAAGAATACAATCACCAAGATCAGACTTTTCTTCGATATCGATAACCGAAATAATTAATCCAGTTTCAATCATCGCGGCTATCTGATGAAAAGCGGCTTCCGGTTCGAGGGTGAGGCCTTTAAAGGTTTTCATTGGCGTTTCTCAGATTCGTTCTGGTGGGCCTCATTTGCATAATTACAAACAAATGCAAGGAGGGTGTCGCTGATTTCACGATACTTGTCATCGTTAGTTGCAGATAACAAACTAGCAGCTTCAATGATTAAGGACATATTCTTGAAAGCATCGCGTGGGCGAGTGGATAGCCCCTTAAATGTTTTTATCGCTTCTGTCATTTCCTATCACCTCTGCGTTAACTCGATAGGTGAATGATAGAACTTGCTATTACTTATTGCAATAGGTATTGCTATATGTATTGCTATTATTTTTTATGTGATTGATATCAAGAATAAAAAACAGGTATTGGCATTTGTTGAATTGCGGATAGCGTCCAACGTTGTGAAATTATGTGGGGCTGAATAGGTAGCGAGTGAGGTAAATAAAAACCCGGCACGGCGGCCGGGTTGGACTCTATTCACTTTCTGTTGCTGGGAGTGTCATTGTCTTTTCCCTGGTTTAACCATGCTTTCTGTACGTCTGTGGCATGCTGCCGATCACCTTTCCGAATATGAATATTTTGTTCATCTCTTCTTTCTCGATTGGGTCCCATGGTCGATAGGTATGGTTGTCAGAGATAACCAAGAGCTTGTCTTTCATCTTCTGCAAACGCTTAACGTGCGACGTATCGTCGTATATGAATGCGTAAATACCGTCGCCGTCAAAGTGTTGAACGCTGATATCGACGAAAAGCAGATCACCAGGCTCAATTGTTCCGGACATGCTATCGCCGCGAACGTTGATGATGCGTATCTGTTCCTGTTTTCGTCCGTTAAACATTTGACGTGCATCTTCAACTGAGTATTCCACGGAGCGCAACACCTCCACGAATTCGCTGTTAATTATTCCTGGGCCTGCACTAACCGTGAGGTCTAGTACGTCAACTCTGAAGATGTTTGGGTCTGTTTTGTTGGTAATTTCGGAGGTTGCTCGTTTGGCATCAACTCTCATTGGACCAGTCCCGTTTGACAACCACTCCGAGCGAACACCTAAAGCATTCGCTATTTCAACGATTTTTGTTGTTCCTCTGGCATTGCCAGATGTTATGCGCCATATGGTTGGCTGAGCCATATCTGCTGCTTTGGCTAATTGCCCTTGGCTCATGCCCATCTCATTCATTGCGTAATTAAGTCTGTCAGCCAGTGTCTTAAGTTTACTCTCTTGCATTTTTATAGCCTCCGCTATTGCATTCTAGTCTCGCATGATAAACAAGTCTATTGCTCATTCCAATAGCAATTGCTATTATGAATCGATAGCAATCATATGGGGTGGGTAAAAAAAATGAAATCAGCAATTGAGAGAGCTATTGACGCTGCTGGCGGGGTTAATGCTTTAGCCCGCGCGATAGGTGTTAAGCAGCCATCCGTTTCTCGCTGGAGGAAGGTTGGTGTTGTTGGGGTGGATCATGTGCCTGATGTTTCAGCTTTGACTGGAATCCCAGCGTATGAGTTAAGGCCGGATAAACCTAAATTATTCCCACATCCCTCCTCAGAGGTGTGACATGTCACACGCGAACACATCACAAGATCCGATTAAGTCACTCGATATCGATTATCGCGATCCGCGAGGTGTTGTTGTGCATGTCACCGGATGGAACCGGGAAAAGCAGCAGGTTTATTTCACTCGGCCCGGATACCCGCATGAGTGCATGCAACCGGTCTGGAAGTTTCAACAGTATTTCAAGAGGTTAACATCATGAGCAGCAAACTACAGGGCTATGTCTGGGATGCCTGCGCTGTTTCTGGTGTCAAGGGGACGCGGCTAATGGTTATGGTACGCCTGGCTGATTATTCCAGTGATGATGGGAAAAGCTATCCTGGCATAAAAACCATTGCCCGCCAACTTGGCGCGGGGGAGAGCACCATACGAACAGCCATTGCTGAACTTGAATCAGAGAAATGGCTTCGACGTGAGAATCGCCGGAATGGTAACCGCAATACATCAAATATGTACTTTCTGAATGTCGAAAAACTTGAAGAAATTGCACTTCGGGAGAGATCTGCTCTTCGTCTGGAACGACGCAAAAACAACCATTTTGACCCGTCAGATTCTGACGTATCGGATTCTGACAAGTCAGATTTTGACGCGTCAGAAATGAGTGGCTCAAGTGCACTTGACCCGTCAGATTCTGGCAAAAACAACCATTTTGACCCGTCAGATTCTGGGGGACATGATCCACAAGGTTTAAAACATGATCCACAAGTAAAAGATCATGAACCACAAGAAGTGCGCGCAAAGCGCCAGAAAAAATCTTCTTTCGACCCTGCATGGCTAAAACCTGAAAACGTCAGCGCTGAAATCTGGCTGGACTGGATTAAATTTCGCCGGGAGAAGCGTCAACCGCTGACGGAAACAACCTGCGCATACCAGGCTAAGCAGCTTGCAGGCCATCAGAATGCCGATGAAGTGATCCGACGCTCAATTGCTGGAGGCTGGCAGGGATTGTTCCCGGATCGTGTGCCCAACAAGCCCGCAATGTCACTAGCTGAAAACGAAACGCTGACCGCAAGTCAACCGCCAGTTGGGTCATGGTGCACACCATCTGGAGATGGAACAGCGGAGGTATTTATCAACCAGGCCGCTATCGAGCGCATGAAGCGCGGTGGGTATCGCCAATGAAACCATTCCTCAAGAGCGTGCTGATTGCAGGTTATAACCACGGCGTTCTGAGTGAGGGATTCGTGACATGGTGTTTTGTTAAATTTGATTTACGGAGTGAGTGAGCATGACGCCCGCCGAACTTTCAGAAAAATTATGGGACAACGCCGAAAGGGTTGCAAAGTACCTGCTGCCAAAAGGTCACCTGGAAGGCAAAGAATGGTGTGTTGGGAATACCAACGGTGACGCCGGAAAGAGCCTCAAAATTAACATCGGTGGCAAAAAAACGTGGGCAGACTTCGCCAGCGGCGACAGTGGTGATCTGCTTGATTTGTGGGTACTGGTGCGCAACTGCCAGTTGCATGATGCGATGCGTGAGGCAAAAGAATTTCTCGGTCTGAAAGACGACGATCACCATTTCGAGGCGAAGAAAAAAACATTCTCCAGGCCGACGAAGAAGGGCGTGAAAAAAGCGAGCAATTGTTACGGCTATCTGGCTTCGCGTGGTATCACCCGAGAGACAGTGGATCTGTTCCGTGTGTCTGATGCGGTGGTCTGGTATCACGATGAAAATCGCGAAGTACCCGCCGTGGCATTCCCGTACATCCGGAACGGCGAACTGCTGCAAGTAAAACGCATCGGTACTGAACGACCAAACGGCAAAAAGATAATTATGGCTGAGGCGGATTGCGAGCCATGTCTCTTTGGTTGGCAGGCCCTGGACAAATCCACGCGTCTGGTTGTTCTGTGCGAAGGCGAGATTGACTGTATGACCTTCACGCAGCTTGGTTACGACGCGCTTTCTGTTCCCTTTGGCGGCGGCAAGGGTGCCAAACAGCAGTGGATTGAATATGAGTACCACAATCTGGATCGCTTTCAGGAGATCTGGCTTTGCCTGGATAACGACGATGTCGGCCGTGAAGCTGCAAAGGAAATTGCCAGACGACTTGGCGAGCATCGCTGCCGCCTGGTTGAACTCCCGCACAAGGATATCAACGATTGCCTGATGAGCGGCATGGACAGTGAGTCCATCCTGGAGCACATGGAACGCGCTAAATTTTTCGATCCAGATGAACTGTGCTCGGCAGGTGATTTACTTCAGGAAACCATTGAAGCGTTTGAGCATCGCGATGTTGGCTTGTTCACCAGCCCATGGACCTCGCTGAATTACAATTTCAAATTTCGCGCCGGAGAACTGACGCTGGTAAATGGCGTGAATGGTCACGGCAAGACCGAACTGGTTGGCCATATCGCAGTTGCTGCTATGAATCAGGGGATTCGGACGTGCATCGCCTCTCTGGAACTGAAGCCAGGGAAAATGTTGGCCCGCCTGACGCGGCAGACTATCTGTACCGCATCACCGAAACGCGAAGAAATCGTTATGACGAACGAATGGTTCTCCGATCGTCTGTGGGTGTTCAAACTCACCGGCACCGCGAAAGCTGGCCGTCTGCTGGAAATCTTCGCCTATGCCCGGCGTCGGTATGGAATCGATCTGTTCGTTATCGACAACTTGGCGAAATGCGGGCTCGATGAGGAGGACTACGGCGGACAGAAAGAATTTATCGACACCCTGTGTGACTTCAAAAACGAACATAACTGTCACGTCCTTCTGGTGACGCACGCCCGCAAAACCAACGAAGCGGCACCGACCGGGAAAATGGACGTCAAAGGCACCGGCGCATTAACCGATATGCCTGATAACGTTATGTCCGTCTGGCGCAACATTCCCCGCGAACTGGCACAACGTAAGGCTGAAAAAATGGGATACGAAAGCCTGGATAAGGATGAGCAGGCAGCGCTCCAGATGCCAGCCTCAATGATTCGCCTGCTCAAACAACGCGAAGGTGAGGGGTGGGTTGGTGATATTGGCGCAAATTTTGATACCCGTTCACACCAGTTTCTGGAAGGAGAAAAACAACCATTTAACTATCTGGTCGGTAAGCCTCAGAGCGAGGTGGATCTGGAATGGGAAGCAGGCAACGTTACGAGGTACTGAGCATGACAAACGAAATTTTAAAAGAAGCCATTGAAAACTATCAGCACCTGAAATCGCAGGTTCGCCAGCAGGAAGAAGACGATGGCATTGAGTATTTCGGTGGGGTTGATACGGATTTATTTGAACGGTTCATGTTTGCCAAAAGTCAGCTTCAGGAGCTGATTAACCCCGATGATTATTTTGCGATGAAGGATAAGGTGTCGCACCTTAACAACGAGATCGGGGCGCTGATACTAGAAAATATCATTCTTAAAAATGAGGTCGCCAGGTTAGGCGGCGATACTGATTTTTTGGGTAATGTGGACGTTGAGGGGAAAGCATGAAACTGGAAGCATCACTCAAACACTTCAGCCCTCAGGGAATGCATATCAGCGACGACGTGAAAGGAACCTCTCCGGAACGTCTCACCGGTACAGATGTAATGGCGGCGATTGGCACCACCAGCAGCCGCGCGCGCTTCGGCCTGGCGGCGTTCTTCGGTAAAGCGGGAATCAGCAAAACGGATGAACAGCTCGCAGTTCAGGCGCTGGGGCGATATGCGATGGATGTCGCACCGAAGAATGTTCGCAAAGCAGCTGGTGGGCAGTTCGGATGGTGCATGCAGATGTTGGCACAATTTGCCTTTGCTGATTACTCCCGTTCGGCGGCTACCAGCGTGACATGTCACAGTTGCAGCGGTACCGGGTTTATCTCCGGGAATGAGGATGTGATTAAACATCCTGGTATTTTCGACGCCGACGGTGCCGAAGTGGTTGCCCCGAAGATTAAAAATGAGCTGGTGAATAGGGTTTGCGGAACATGCGGAGGAAAGAAAGTGATCCTTGCCCGGTGCAGGTGTGGCGGTAAAGGCGAAGTGTTGGACCGCAAAGCGACCAAAGACCGCGGCGCACCGGTTTTCAAAACGTGTGAACGTTGCTCTGGTAATGGCTTCTCTGCTATCTCCTCGGCGACGGTACACCGTGCCATTCTGAAGCGTCTCCCGGACCTCCATCAATCCTCATGGTCACGCAACTGGAAACCCTTCTATGAAATGCTGGTGGACACTCTGCGCCAGGGGGAGCGTCACGCAGCAGTGGAATTCGAGAAAGCAACAACTTATTAATATGATCGGAGCAAATGGCGACACTTTTTGCACGTTAGTGTTGACTTTGCATAAAATTGTCCTGTATGCTTCTGATTATGGAGTATAACGCCTGTAGATAATTAACCTCGAAAAACCCGCCACGTTGCGGGTTTTTTTGTATCCGCATTTCCTGCGCACCGCCCGCGCATCCATCACGTCGAACCAATCCATTTGAAATGAGCCTTTGAGGAAGTCGGTTAGCGCTGGCGAGCCTCGACGGGCTGATTTCCTGTGCGGCAAAGGTTCATCTCAAAGTAAGGTAAACGCCATGCAATTAGTTGAAATTAAAAAACTCGACCTTGTAACCAGCACTGTCGCTATTGCTGACGGGGTTGGGCGTGATCATGACACCGTCATTAAGTTAGTGGACCGTAACAAGGCTGATCTTGAAGAATTTGGAAGGGTCGGATTTGAAATCCGAACCATTCAAACTGACGGTGGTCTTCAAAAGCGTCGAGTGGCGCTACTGAACGAACAGCAAACCACTCTACTGATCACCTACATGCGTAATAACGATGTTGTCCGCAAGTTCAAAAAGAAACTGGTTGCTGAGTTCTTCCGCATGCGTGGCGCTCTGGCGGGCAAAAAAATGGATCGCAACACC
This sequence comes from Citrobacter sp. wls615, assembly GCF_005281355.1. Classification (NCBI taxonomy): domain Bacteria; kingdom Pseudomonadati; phylum Pseudomonadota; class Gammaproteobacteria; order Enterobacterales; family Enterobacteriaceae; genus Citrobacter; species Citrobacter sp. wls615. The sequence goes on from NZ_SZXM01000028.1 coordinate 66,519, forward strand.
GCCCGTCTGGAATATCGCCCGATGAGCGATGCCATTAAGCATGAGCGTGAAGTGCAGGGTAAAGAAATCAAGCCTTACCACTTCAGCAACGAAGCCGATTTGATTAACCGCATCGCGCTCGGTATGACGGCGGCAAAATTTCGTGTTTACCACGACCTCGACAAAAAAGAGAACATCCGTGACTACCTGACGCCGGAGCAGATCCACTGCGTAACTGAGTTGCAGCGGGCCAATACAGTTTTCATTGGCATGGGCTGGGACTTTGAGCAGCGCAAAGAGGCGCTAAAGGGTGTATTTGATCGCAATCATCGCCAGCCGCTGATTGAAGAACAGCACAGTTTAGCAGCGTAATGAGCGTCACTTCGACACACAGCCTAATCATCGGAACCCTGCCAGTCGGCGGGGTTTTGTCGTTTCTGGAAGGTAAGAAAATGCATCAGTAATACGGATAGACCGCAGTCGAAAGGCAAAGCAGCAGTCATGATGCTGCCCCGAGTCTCCATGAGAGAGCCAGACGCAGGTACGAACTGCGACACACGCTGGTTAGGGTTAATAAAGAAGAGGTGTGCCGGTACTCCAGAACGATCGCCAATCGTTCTCCGGTTAGAGGTGAGGGATTCATGAGATACCCCTGACTACGGACTCAAGGGCATGAGCGTGGCCACTCCGGGAAGTGGCAAAGAATTTATAGCCTCGCTTATGCGGGGCTTTTTTACATCTGCGTCACGCTCGACGCATATCAACCGCAGAGTCTTTCAGGGTGAGCCTTAGCAGTGGTCAGTGTGACTACATCTGCGGGCTGTTCCACTCTGAGCGTAAGGCTCACCACTAAAGGAAAGTCACTATGTTCGGTATCTTCAAAAAGAAAGCACGTAAAGCGATCGTCGAAGTTAAAAAGATGGAAAATCGTGATGCGGTAGAAGCAACTGTATGGGGTTGTTACTCGATCGCCTATGCAGATGGTACCTGTGATGCTTCAGAGATTTCTACTCTGGAAAAAACAATTCAGGCAAAACCGGCGTTTTCTGCATTTGCCGCTGAAATCGCCAGCATGAGCAGCAATATCCGCGCTCAGTACGAGGCGTCACCACGCTCAGCCAACGCTCAGGCAATGCGTGAATTGGCTGATGTGGCTGGTACGCCCGATGCTGTTGATGTGCTCTGCCTTTGCCTGGATGTGGCAGACAACGACGGTATTGGTGAAGACGAAGAGAAGCAACTGAAGAAAATCGCTCAGGCGCTGCAACTCCCACTGGACCAGTACCTGTGATCGGAAAGCTGCGCTGGGCGTCTGCCGGGATTTTGTTGTTCCTGGTGGTTGCTGTCGACTTTACCAGCAAGATGATGTCCATACTGGCTGATGGCATGCTGGTGGCTGGCGTTATTACTCTTCTCTGGCCCCTGATTAAATCCAGTGATTAATACTGTGCAAAAGGCATCCGTTTGATGCCTTTGACAGAGTATTTCCCTTCTGTTTTTCACTTACAAACATAACGCCATCCGAATTATCGGAGACGAGGCTATGACCAGAATGAGCGCCATTTACAGCAGACTTTCATATGGAACAGGAACCACGCTGACCGGCTGCGGTGTATCAGCGAAGGCATATGCCGAAACAGCCAAAACAGCAAAAGAGGTGTCCTGGATGTTGGCCGACAGAATTGCAGGGTTAAGCCTGAGCGACTGGGCAATTATTGTCGGTATCGCATGCACTGTTATTACCTGTGCAGTGAACTGGTATTACAGGAAAAAGGAAAGGGAGGACCGGCTTAATGGCAGTGTCACTAAAGCTGAAGAATAAACTGAGCGTAGCGGTCGTTGGTTTGATTCTTGCCGGGGCTTCTGCACCTGTGATTCTCGATCAGTTTCTGGATGAAAAAGAGGGTAATAGTCTGACGGCGTATCGTGACGGTGGTGGACTCTGGACCATTTGTCGTGGCGCCACGATGGTTGATGGTAAGCCAGTAGTTCAGGGCATGAAGCTGTCTGCTGAGAAATGCGCCCAGGTAAACGCCATCGAGCGCAACAAAGCCATCAAATGGGTTGAGCGAAATATTAAGGTGCCACTGACCGAACCACAGAAAGCTGGGATCGCGTCTTTCTGTCCATATAACATTGGCCCCGGAAAATGTTTCCCGTCTACGTTCTATAAGCGAATTAATGCTGGCGACCGTAAAGGCGCATGTGAAGCTATTCGTTGGTGGATTAAAGATGGTGGCCGCGACTGTCGTCTGACCAAAGGCCAGAAAAATGGGTGCTATGGTCAGGTAGAGCGACGAGACCAGGAAAGCGCGTTGACGTGCTGGGGGATAGACCAGTGAGCCTGCGCTATCAGTTCATTGCCATTTCGGTGCTGGTGGCCGTCGCATTTATCGCCGGAAACGAGTGGAGTAACCGCGGTTGGGGAAAAAAGTGGGCGGAACGTAATAGCGCGGAATCATCGCGAACAGCGAACGCGCAATCAGCTGCCCGCATGATTGAACAAGGGCGCATAATTGCCCGTGATGAGGCCGTAAGATATGCACAAGCACAAGCCGCTAAATCTGCTGCCACTGCTGCTGGTTTGTATACCACTGTTAGCAAGTTGCGCTCCGAAGCAACAAAGCTTGCCACCCGCCTGGACGCCGCAAAGCACACCGCAGATCTTGCCGCTGCCGTCAGAAGCAAAACAACCGACGCCACCGCAGGAATGCTCGCCGACATGCTCGGAGATATTGCAGCAGAAGCTAAACGTTATGCTGGAATCGCTGACGAACGCTACAACGCCGGAATGACGTGTGAACGTATTTACGACTCAGTGAGAGAGTCCAACAACAGCAAGGTAAAACTATGAACGAGCAAGCAAATAAAATACTCATTGAGCTGCTGCAGAAAGCCGCTAACGGCATCGATGCAGCAGTATCATTCAGCCAGGCGCAAATACCCGACGTTATTCATCAGTTGCTTATGTGGAATTTTATCCACAGTCTGATTATCACTGTAATGGCATTGATGAGCATTCCTTTGGTCATCTGGCTTGTCAAAAAACAGTTGCGCAAAGTGCAGATCGGAACCTTTGGTAATGAAGGGTACTCGTGGGACAAAGGCAACCCAAAGTATTCAGCAACGCTGATATGGGACGCTAAAGGCGAGCTGAGCTTTTTTATTTTTCCATTGTTGGTTTTTATAATTATTTGGGGAATGAGTGTACTGACCACCCTGATGAATCCCACCTGGCTGAAAATATGGCTCGCGCCGAAACTCTATCTTATTGAGTACGCAGCATCGTTGGTGAAGTAATCATTACAGCAGGCATTCACTGAGTGCCTGTGATAGTGCAACAGCACGGGGGAAGTGATGAAAAAATTAAAAGTTACGGTTGTCCGCCTTGAGGAAGGCTGTGATGGAGCTCTTCAAGGCGCGACAGTTAATTTCCAGGTGATTCAGAATGGACGAGTGCTGGCTGAAGACTCACTATCTGGTAAGGCGACGCACCCATTCTCGAAAATGTATGATGTTAACGCCTGTGATGATGCTATTAACGTTACTCATGACCGCCCTGATTTGACATGGTTAACGATTACCGCAGAGTTTGTTGAATAACATTTGTTTTGTTTCCGCAATTGAATAGCATGAAATCCGGGTACCCAAAGGAGATAACTATGTTTGTTGCGGAAGGTTTAAAGCCCGATCTTGATAATAAAGGATGGGTTAAAGGGTGGGGTGTTGTCCGTAATGCCCCCTGGCATTTAGCCGGTGTTTACGCTACCAAAGACGTTGCTGAAACAAAAGCAGCTTCACTCGGTGCGGATTATGAAGCTCATTACGGCTCTCACCGACTCGATAGTGATGATTTCGTCTACAGCACGTAAGTAGCACCATCTGACGGTCTGGCCTCGCTTATGCGGGGCTTTTCTATGCGCATCGCACGCGCACATCAAAGAAAGTCTTTCAGCTGTGAGCCTGGGCACGCCGTTAGCCGGAATTGGCGATTTAGCAATGCAGAGGGAGATTAACTATGGCATCCAATTCACCTTGGCATAGCCTCTACAATTCCAAGCGTTGGTACCGACTCCGCTATCACCAGCTTCAGAAGCAACCCCTTTGTGAGTTCCACCTCCGGCGCAATCAGGTGATAGCGGCAACGATCGTTGACCATATCACCCCGCACAAGGGAGATGAGTCACTCTTCCATGATCCCGATAACCTCCAGTCGCTTTGCAAGCGCTGCCACGACTCGGTAAAGCAGAGGATGGAGAAGGGCGGAACGGTCACCGAGTTCGATAATGAAGGCCGTGTTATCTGGTAACAGGAGAACGCAATGCAAGACCTGAAGATTGAATACCGCGATGGCAAACTGCTGGAGCTGAGCATTGATGGCATCTGCTTCATGTCAGTTACCGCGATCAGTCTCAACCATGAGGCGGGCAAGACGCTGCCAGTGGTCAACCTGACCATACCTCTCGGCGTCGGCAAGCGATTATCGCCAGCCAGTCCCGGCCCTCAAAACCTGCGCATCATTGAGAAGTGAGATGGATTCTCATTTGCACCCATTGATACCTGGGGGGAGGGGCAAAACTCTGGCGGCAACATCTTAAAGACCGCGCCCTCAACTCTTTTTTTAAAAACGTCCAGAAAAAAAGGAAAAACCGATGGCACAGCGAGGCAGAAAGTCTCTGGCTGCGACGTCTGCTGTCTCGTTGCCGGCACTGGCTGAAAGCAGGCTGCAGCCGTCCATTCATCTGAGCGATCCGGAAATTAATGTATGGGTAAGGCTCGTTAATGACAATCCAGCCAGTTCATTCACTGAAACTCATCGAGACATGATGGAGATGTACTGCCGCCATGTTGTTCAGGCCAGAATAATCACCACTCAGCTTGAAGAGTTTGAACTGGAGTGGCTATCGCGCGAGGACGGACTTAAGCGGTACGACAAGCTTCTTGCCATGCGCGAGCGTGAAGTGCGCTCGGCATCTTCACTGGCAACACGTTTAAGGATCACCCGCCAGGCTACTGCCGACCCAAAAACAGTTGGCCGCGCGCACAACAATCTGGCTCGGGAGAAAAAACCCTGGGAAATTGATTAAGGCTCTTTGATGGCAAAAAAAAATCTGACAAGAGCCGAGAGAAATATTCTCTGGTGCGAAAGAAATATTGTTATTCCTGAAGGAAAGTTCGTGGGCCAGCCACTGAAAATGGCTGAGTTCATGAAGGATGATTTTAGGGCTATTTTCGATAACAAGCATGGCACACGTCGCGCAATTATCAGCCGTGGGCGAAAGAACGCCAAAACGGTAGAGACCGCCATGCTGATGCTGCTCTACCTGGTGGGGCCGGAGGCGGCGCCGAACTCGCAGCTGTATTCTGCCGCACGCTCGCGTGACCAGGCGGCCATTCTGTTTAACCTAGCCTCCAAGATGTGCCGGATGAATCCGGTGCTCATGCAGTATGTGGCGATAAAGGACTCGGCGAAAGAAATTCACTGCCCCGAACTGGGTTCTTATTATCGGGCGCTGAGCGCAGAGGCCACGACTGCCTATGGTTTCTCGCCTCGATTTGTCGCGCATGATGAACTGGGGCAGGTTCGTGGGCCCCGTGATCCCCTTTATGAAGCACTGGAAACTGCGACTGCTGCTCAGGATAACCCTATCTCGGTGATTATCAGCACTCAGGCGCCCGATGCGAGCGATCTACTCAGCCTGCTGATTGATGATGGGCTGACCGGTGCTGACCCGCGCACGGTGGTCCGTCTACAGACGGCCCCGGAAGATATCGATCCTTTCTCCGTTGACGCCATAAGGCTGGCAAACCCGGCCTTCGATGTGTTTATGAACCAGAAAGAAGTGCTTGATATGGCCGCCAGCGCGAAGCGCCTCCCGTCACGACAGGCTGAGTTTGAGAACCTTGTGCTGAATCGCAGGGTTGAAGCTAAAAGTCCTTTCGTCAGTCAGACAGTCTGGCACATGAATAAAGAAGAACCCGGCGAACTGGCAGGGGCTACCGTCTGGGGCGGGCTGGACCTTTCCAGTGTCTCGGACCTTACCGCACTGGTACTCAACACAACCCAGGGTGATGTGCACTGTAAGTTCTGGCTACCTGAAGAGGGGCTGGCGGACAAGGCGCGTAACGATCGAGTGCCTTATGACATCTGGGCCAGGCAGGGTTTTCTCAATACAACACCCGGAAAGGCCATTGAATATGCATTTATTGCGCGCGAACTGCGGCGCGTTTTCGACATTTGCAATGTCAGGGCGCTGGCGTTCGACCGTTACAACATGCGTTTCCTTCGCCCACATCTAATAGACGCAGGATTCACGGAAACTGAGCTCGAGCGGTTCGTGGAATTCGGACAGGGCTTTGTCTCCATGTCACCTGCGCTGAGGGAGCTGGAAGCCAAGCTACTCGGAGCGCAGCTTAAACATGGCAACCATCCGATCCTCGAAATGTGCGCCAAAAACGCCACGGTTATTTCTGATCCCGCCGGAAATCGAAAGTTTGTGAAAGGTAAATCAAGCGGGCGTATCGATGGAATGGTTGCTCTGGCGATGTCAATCGGCGCCCAGACGAGTGATGAGGTGGAGGATCCAGGCGACGTCAATGATTTCATTTATAACTTCTTGAGCGTGTAAAAATGGCAGATACCGATTACAGCATTGACCTGCGAACGCGATCGCCATTCTGGGCGCGCATGGCCTCCATCCTGACAGGGGGCCGCCTTGTGACGCCTGACAAGGGCTCGCAGATGGCAGGAACGTCCGCGCACGGTGTGGTTGGCGACTCCGTAGTGACTGACGAGCGAAATATGCAAATCAGCACTGTGTGGGCATGCATCAGGCTTATCTCTACCGTGACCGCATCATTACCCCTTGATGTCTACCAGACCAAAGACAATCAGAGAAGCAAGGTACCTGGCACACACCCTCTCGCGAGGTTACTGCGCTTCCGTCCCAACAATTTCATGACCGCGCTGGAGTTTCGTGAGGCCATGACCATGCAGCTTTGTGCTTATGGAAACGCCTACGCGCATGTGGAGCGAAACAGCGTCGGCGACGTTATCAGCATGGTTCCGCTGATGAGCGCCAATATGGAAGTGCGGCTCAGTGAAAACGGCAAAACCATTATCTATCGCTACCAGCGTGATACTGAATATGCCAATTTTTCGCAGAAAGAAATTTTCCATCTTAAGGGATTTGGCTTCAACGGACTGACCGGCCTGTCTCCGCTGGCGTTCAGCGCGAAGTCTGCAGGTGTCGCCATTGCCATGGAAGACAATCAGCGTGAGTTTTTCGCAAACGGCGCGAAGTCTCCTCAGATCCTGATGACCGATGGCAAGGTGCTTACCAAAGAGCAGCGTGGACAGCTGGAGGAAAACTTCAAGGAGATTGCTGGAGGCCCGGTTAAAAAGCGCCTCTGGATCCTGGAGAGCGGTTTTACGACTCAAGCTATTGGCGTCTCTCCTCAGGACTCGGAAATTCTGGCCGCACGAAAGTTTCAGGTTGCCGAGCTGGCGCGGTTCTATGGTGTACCGCCGCACCTGGTCGGTGATGTGGAAAAAACAACATCGTGGGGCTCGGGGATTGAGCAGCAAAACCTGGGCTTTCTCCAGTACACACTCAAGCCCTATCTCGATCGGTGGGAGTACAGCATTGAACGCTGGCTGGTTAAAGAGTCTGAACAGGGCAGTATTCACGCTGAGCATAACCTCGATGGGCTGCTGCGCGGTGATTCAACAAGCCGGGCATCGTTTATGCAGATCATGGTTAACACCGGGATCCGAACCGTTAACGAAGTGCGGCGACTGGACAACCTGCCGCCTCTGCCAGGGGGGGACGTTGCCACCCGCCAGTCGCAGAACGTACCCATTACCGACCTTGGAACAAACAATAAGTCCCTCAATGAAGGGACTTAATTTTTATGGGGGCCATGATGCCTGACATTCACAAAACACTGGCTTTTGACCAGACCGAAATTAAGTTCACCGGCGACGGTGAAAGCGGCATCTTTGAGGGGTACGCCTCCGTTTTTAATAATACTGATTCTGACGGCGATATTATCCTTCCCGGCGCATTCAGCGGTGTTATTTCCGGTCAGAGCCGTAAGGTGGCGATGTTCTTTAACCATCAGACGCGCGCTATCCCGGTCGGCAAATGGGATTACATGCATGAGGATGAAAAAGGTTTGTTTGTCCGTGGGCAACTCACTCCAGGACTAAGCCTCTCTGAAGACCTGAAAGCGGCGATGAAACATGGCACCGTTGATGGGATGTCAGTGGGATTCTCTGTCGGCCCTGATGATTACACCGTTGGTTCGTCCGGCCTCATCTTCAAAAATATTTCGTACCTGCGGGAAATCAGTGTCTGCACTTTCCCGGCCAACGAGCTGGCGGGTATCACCGCCATGAAGTGCATCGACAGTATCAAAACCATTCGTGACGCGGAGGCCTGGCTGAGGGATTCAGTCGGTTTAACGCGCGCAGAAGCGCAGGCATTTATTGCCCGCGTGAAGTCCGCAGGCCGGAGCGAGTCCGGTAGCGGCGACATTGACGCGCTGGCACAGCGCATAACTTCATTTGCCGCTAATCTGCGGAATGCATAACGGAGTACCACATGTCTGAATTAGCAACCCTCGAAAAAGCGATTGAGAATTCACAGAAAGAAGTGAAAGAACTCATCGAAGAGCAGCGTAAATCCATCAGCCAGAACGGCGAAATCAACAAACAGCTGCAGACCGACCTGACCAAAGCGCAGGAAGAGCTGAAAACCACCGGCTCCCGCCTGTTCGATCTGGAACAGAAGCTGGCGGGAAACTCGCCTGACCAGACCACCCAGAAGTCCTTTGCGGAGCGCGTTTCTGAAGACCTGATGAAAGGCTGGGACGGCTCCCGTACCAAAGCGAAAGTCACCAGTTTCGATAAGGCGATCGGTTCTGGCGCTGCATCCGCCGGTGTGCTTGTACAGCCCCAGCAGGTACCTGGTATTCTGATGCCGGGCCTGCGTCGCCTGACCGTTCGTGACCTGCTGGCACAAGGGCGCATCACCAGTAACGCGCTGGAATATGTGCGTGAAAATGTGTTTACCAACGCCGCCGCACCGGTTGCTGAAGGCACCCTCAAACCAGAGAGTAATATCACGTTCACCAAAGAAACGGCGAATGTGAAAACCATTGCCCACTGGATCCAGGCATCACGCCAGATTATGGATGACGCCCCGGCGCTGCAGTCCTATATCAATTCCCGCATGATGTACGGTCTCGCGCTGGTGGAAGAGAATCAGATGCTTAACGGTGATGGCACCGGCGACAATCTCCAGGGGTTGAACGTGGTGGCGAACGAATACGAAACCGCACTTAACGCGACCGGGGATACTGGTGCTGATGTTCTGGCGCATGCCATCTACCAGGTGTCGCTAAGTGAGTTCGAAGCCGACGGCATCATTCTCAACCCGGCTGACTGGCATCGCATCGCATTGCTGAAGGACGCCAATGGCAATTACATCCTCGGCGGCCCTCAGGCGTTTGCGTCGAAAGTGCTCTGGGGCCTGCCGGTTGTATCAACCACTGCGCAGACGGCAGGAAAGTTCACCGTTGGTGCATTTGGCCTGGCGTCTCAGGTGTGGGACCGCATGGATGCCACTATCGAGATCAGTAACCAGGATCGCGATAACTTCGTTAAAAACATGCTGACCATTCTGTGCGAAGAGCGTCTGGCGCTGGCGCACTACCGTCCCGCAGCTATCGTCACTGGCGATATTGCGATTTCTTCCGGCGAATAACAGCAGGGCGCGGTCAGAAATGGCCGCGTTTACGATATGAAAATTAAAGCTCTCCGTATGTTCTCACATTACCACCTCGGTACGGTATCTCAGGGCGAGAGCCGGGTGGTGAAGAAAGAGATCGGCGACGCGCTGGTGAAACTGCACCTCGCCGAAGAGGTTGAGCCCGAAAAGGCAAAAACCTCCGATCCTGAAAAGCCTGTAAAAACCAAAGCCGGGGGTAAAGGTGGAAATAAGCGCGGAGCAGATGGCGCTGATAAAGACGCATCTGAGGGTTGATAGTGACGCTGAAGATTCGCTAATCACCGCTTATACATCAGCGGCCGTCGATTATGTTGAGCAGTTCTGCGACGGCGCGCTGGTGGAATCGTTAACGCCGCCGGAGGAAGTGGAAATGCCACCTCGTGAGATCCTGTTTACTCCCGGTATCTGGGCAGCAATGCTTTTGCTGATTGCACACTGGTATGCGAACCGCGAAGCAGCAGCGCAGAACCTCACGGAAATGCCTTTAGGTGTTGAGGCGCTGTTAATACGGCACCGGAGGTGGCACTGATGGCATGTTCCGGGTGCGCCGCCCGTCGAGAGTGGCTTAAAAAGTGGATGAAAATCGCCTATGAACGAGCAACAGGTAAAAAATCTGCTGGCAGCAATGACCGCGCAGACCAACGCAATGAACCGCCTGGCGGAGTCAAATGAAGCCCTGGTCGCTTTACTCTATCAATCCCTCGCTGATGACATCGAAACGACAACGTTAGATTCCCCGGTGCCGACCTACCTAAGCGGAAAGCCCAGGGGGTAGCGATGCAGGCTGGAAAGCTCAATAAACGAATCACGCTTCAGAAGCCTGTTAAAACCCAGAGCCCTGTTACCGGTGCAGTAGTTAGTGGATGGGCTGATGTGGCTGAGCTTTGGGCTAACGTTGCCGATTTGTCAGCCCGTGACTTTGTTGCCGCGCAAGCGGGGCAGAGCGAGGTAACAACGCGGATCACTATCCGCTGGCGTGATGATGTCACGGATAAGCATCGCATTCTTTACCGTGGGCGTGTTTACGACATTCAGGGTGTACTGGAAGATGATAAAAGCGGACGGGAATATCTGACGCTACCCTGCTCGCGAGGTGTTAACGATGGCTGATGGCATTGATTTTAGTATAACCGGGGTCGATTCACTTCTGGGGAAGCTGGACAGTATCAGCGATGATCTGCGCCGCCGTGGTGGTCGGGCAGCGCTTCGCAAGGCGGCAAATGTGATTGCCGCTAAAGCCAGGGATAACGCAGCCCGTGTGGATGATCCGCTAACCAAGGAATCGATAAGCAAAAATATTGTGGCCAGATGGAGCAATGTTACATTCCGAAGAACCGGTAATCTGGCTTTCAGGGTTGGCGTTTTGGGCGGAGCCATTTCGTATGCTGATTCAAGCGAAAACAGGCGGAAAGCTCGTGCGGGAAGATTGTATTACACCCCCGGCAATTCAAAAAATCCAGGCGGGAATACCTGGTACTGGCGTTTTTTGGAGTTTGGCACAGAAAATATGCCAGCCCAGCCCATTCTTCGCCCGGCAGCGCAAGGCAGTGTGGACGAAGTGGTAAGCGTATTCGCCTCGGAATACGAAAAGTCTATTGACCGTGCCATCAGGCGCGCGGCGAAAAAAGGAGTACCCCCGTGATTGCGCCGATCTTTATCGTCTGCGCCGCAAGTCCTCCGGTGGTTGCGCTACTGGGCGGTGACACACTGCGCCTGTATCCGTTCGGCCAGCAGGACGACAACGTGGTCTATCCCTATGTGGTCTGGCAGAACATCACCGGTTCTCCGGAGAACTACCTTGCCCAGCGCCCTGACGCAGACTTTTTCACGCTGCAGGTGGATGCATATGCCGACACAGTGGATGAAGTGATTGCCGTGGCCACGGCGCTGCGGGATGCCATTGAGCCGCACGCGCATATCACGCGCTGGGGCGGACAGGAAAGAGACCCCGAAACAAAACGCTATCGCTATTCGTTCGATGTGGACTGGATAGTCAATCGATAAGAACCTTCCCAACCGGCCTTGAGCCGGTTTTTTTATAACCGGAGATAACAATGTCTGTATTGACGCAAGGTACGCAGCTCTTTGTGCTCGTAAAAGGCGCGGTGAGCGAAGTTGAATGTATCACTGCATTTTCACCCGGCAGCAATCCGGCTGACCAGATTGAAGACACCTGTCTTTCTGAACGCTTTGATCGCAGCTATAAGCGTGGTCTTCGAACGCCTGGCACAGCATCACTGACGCTTAACGCTGATCCTAAAAATACCAGCCACATCATGCTCTACAACCTGTCCATTTCGGACGACGAAGAGGATCAGGACCTGACGTTCGCGATTGGATGGTCAGACGGAAACGCATCGCCAACTGCTGCTGAAGATGGTGCATCCGGTGCAGTCGATGGCCTGGTGCTACCTGACAGCCGCACATGGTTCGTATTCAAAGGCTATGTGTCCGACTTCCCGTTTGATTTTGCAGCAAACACGGTTGTTTCTACTTCTGCATCTGTCCAGCGCTCCGGCTCTGCTGTATGGGTGCCAAAAGTCGTGACCCCATAAAATCAGGGCGGCAACTCCCTTATTAATCAGGATTAATAATGAAATTAACACTTGATGCACTCAAGGAGTCCGGCGCGTTTACCGGTCGCCCGGTTGAGAAAGAAATCACCTGGACTCAGGGCGATAAAAAAATCACCGCGACCGTGTATGTTCGCCCGATGGGTTATCACACAGCAACGTCCGATGTGCTGGCTTTTGGGGGTAAGGTCGATGGTGTGGCAGGGCGTATCGCCGCATCCATCTGCGATGAACAGGGTAAACCCATCTTCACCCCGGCTGACATTACTGGTGAGGCCGATCCTGAACGTGGTGCACTGGATGGCGGCCTGACGGTTGCGCTACTGTTGGCTATTCAGGAAGTTAACGATCTGGGAAAGACTTCGAGCTCAGCGCCGAAGACGAATTCTGGTGCGAGCTCGTCCTCAACGGAATCGGCGGAAAAACGATTGCCGAAGCGCGTGAGTCGCTCTCATTCAAAGAGTCCCAGCTCTGGGCAAAGTACCGGGAAAGATATGGAAGCCTGAACCCGATGATGCGTGTTGAGTGGGGGGCTGGTCTGGTGGCCAGCATGATAGCCAACGTCAACAGAGACCCCAAGCATCCACCATTCACTCCCACCGATTTCACACTGCACTTCACCAAAGTCAAAGCTGCAAATGAGCCTATCTCGTTAGAGGAGGCCAGAGCCAGCTGGACCTAACGCCGCCAACGGAGAGTTTATGGCTTCCAAATCACTGGGCACGCTGACGATCGACCTGATCGCCAAGGTGGGCGGTTTTATCTCCGGCCTCTCACAGGCTGAGCGAGCTTCACAAAAATGGCGTAAGCAGGTAAAGGAGGATGCCGCTGCTGCTGCAGTTGCCATGACCGGATTTGCAACAGCCGTCGGTGCCGCCGCCGTCGGAGCCGGGGTGGCTGGGTATAACCTGCTCAAAACCACTTCACGCCAGATAACCGAGTCTGACCGCTGGGCAAAATCACTCAACATGTCCACGCAGTCTCTGTTGGCCTGGCAATATGCTGCAGAAAAAGCAGGTGTATCCGGGGATCAGATGGCTGACATCTTTAAAGATGTCGGAGATAAAATCGGCGATGCTGTTCTTAATAAATCTGGTGAGGCAGTCGGCGCCCTGGACTCTCTTGGGTTGTCGGCTAAGAAACTGGCCGGAGAATCTCCCGATAAACAACTGCTGGCTATAAGTGACGCACTGGAGAAAGTTAAGTCCAACGCCGAGAAGACCACCATCCTCGAAAGCCTGGGCAATGACCTGTCGAAGCTGCTGCCGCTTCTGGACAATGGCAGTGAAAAACTGCGTCAGTACATGGATGCTGCGAAAAAATTTGGCGTGGCGCCCGATGACGCAGATATCGAAAAGCTGGTTAAAGTTAACGCCCTGTTTGAGGATATGGAGACGCAGGTCAACGGCGTCAAAATTGAACTTGCGACGGGACTTGCCAGCGTAGATTTGAGTGCACTTCAGAAATCCATTGGAGATATGGGGGATGTATTTAAAGACCCGGCTGTTATTCAGGGGCTGACTGATCTTGTTGGTGGGGTGGTAGACCTGGCCACCTGGCTGGTAAAGGTGGGGGCCGAAGCCGGAAAGCTGATAGACCAGTACAAAGGCGGCAAATCGGTAGGTTTGAATGCCTCAATTCCCGAAATTGAACGTCGCATCAAGAACCTGAATGCCGATCTCGATGATAAAGGTGTGCTGGCGAGTTTCAACAGAATTGGGATGGATGTGTCAGGTAAACAGGCCGAAAGGGCTGAGCTCCAGAAGCGTCTGGCCTTTTTGAAAAACTCCCAGTCCACGCTTCCGGAAATTAAACTACCCGAGCCAGTCAAAACAAATTATAGCCTTGGCGCCGGGGAGACAAACGGTAAGCCGCAAAAAAATACCTCTGGTCAGAAACTGGATTCAGCATTTAAAAGCGCTGAGCGCAGTTACATGCGCCAGATTGAACTGATCGATACCACCGGCAAAAAAACTGCTGTGGTGACCGAGCAGCAAAAACTGCAGTTCGATATAGCTGACGGCAAGCTGCAGGGGCTTAACGAAACGCAGAAAAAGCGACTTGCGTCTCTGGCTCAGGAAGTTGATCGCCTGAATGCCGTCAAAAAAGCCAATGAAGAAAATGCCAGGGTAGCGGCGTTTGTGGCAAATCTGCAGGCACAAAACGAGAATGCACGTGCAAATTTGGGCGTGGATGTGCAGGGTGCCGGAATCGGCAATAAGCAGCGTGAGCGGCTCAGGGAACGCCTGAGTATTGAGCGCGACTTCCTCGACCAGCAGCGGGAGCTTCAAAAGCAGTATCAGTCCGGTGATATAAGCCAGACGGTTTATGACCGGGAAACTCAGGCCCTGAAGGATGCGCAGGCCGAAAGGATCGAAGTTCAGGAGGATTACTACCAGAAAGTTGATGCGCTACAGGCTGACTGGGTAACCGGCGCCCGTGACGGACTTGCCGACTGGGTGGATGATTCCACGAACTATGCAATGCAGGCGGCCGACGTCATGAAAACGGCACTCTCAGGGATCAGCAGCAACATTGTCGAGATGCTCAACGGCAATAAAGCGAGCTGGAAAGACTGGGGTATCAGCGTTCTGAAAATCATAGAACAGGTGATGGTAAATATGATGATCGCGAACGCGGTCAGCTCCATCGGCTCTTTGTTTGCTGGCGCATCTACTGGAGGTACCACGCCATCCGGCGCTTATAACAATGCAGCCGCAAATCTCGATCTCAACGCCAAAGGCGGCGTTTACTCTTCAGCCGATCTCAGTCAGTACAGTAACTCTGTCGTCAGTTCACCGACGTTGTTTGCGTTTGCAAAAGGTGCCGGCCTGATGGGAGAGGCGGGGCCTGAAGCCATTATGCCTCTTACCCGCGCGTCTGATGGTTCACTCGGTGTCCGCGCCGTGGGAAATGGCGGCGTCACGCCAGGTAGTGGAGGGGCACCACAGGTATATATCACCATTGATGGCAACGGAAATACGGCCACTCAAGCGACATCTGGCTATGAACAATTCGCGAAAGATGTGGGTTCTTATACAGATAGGCGTTACAGGGATCTAATAATGAGAGATTTAGCGCCGGGCGGTGCGATCTGGAACCTTGCAAAAGGAGGCCGCTGATGGCTCTTGAAACATTCAGCTGGTGCCCACGCATCAACGCGGAGCAGGAGGTAACGTTCCGCCGGCGCTCCGCAAAATTTGGTGACGGATATGAACAGGTGGCCGGTGACGGCTTAAATCCGCGTTCACAAAAGTGGAATTTACAGTTTACCGGTACCGAAGCGTATATCGGGGCCATTAAAAACTTTCTCGATCGCCATCAGGGAACAAAGTCTTTTCAGTGGCACCCACCGCTTGAACCACTGGGGTTGTATCGCTGTGATACTTACACTCCTTCGCCGCTTGGCGCTGGGCTCTTCAACCTTTCAGCAACTTTTGAGCAGGCCTATAAACCATGAGTCTTAACGCAGATTATCAGAAGCTTGAACCCGGCGATGAGGTCAGGCTGTTTGAAGTGGATGGCACTGCATTTGGTACAGGTGAGGTGTTACGGTTTCACAGCTACAGCCTCGCACATACTGAAGCAGAAATAACGGCGGCCGGCGGTGACGAAAACAAGCTTCCGGCCAAATCAATCTGGTGGCAGGGCGAAGAATATAAAGCGTGGCCATGCCAGATTGAGGGGATCGAGGCTTCTACTTCGGGAAGTAGTGCGCAACCAAAACTTTCGGTTGCTAACCTCGACAGCTCGATCACCGCCCTTTGCCTGGCTTACGACGATATGCTGCAGGCGAAGGTGACGATACACGACACCCTGGGTAAATATCTCGATGCGAAAAACTTCACCGGGGGTAACCCGACAGCCGATCCGACCCAGGAAAAGCTGAAGGTTTTCTACATCGATTCAAAGAGTAGCGAAACAAACGAGGTAGTCGAATTCACCCTCTCCAGCCCAATGGATCTGCAGGGGCTGATGATACCTACGCGCCAGCTCCATTCGTTGTGCACCTGGTGCATCCGTAACAAGTACCGCACCGGCGATGGCTGCGACTATGCCGGTACGCGCTATTTCGACAAAAACAACAACCCGGTAAGCGATCCGTCACTGGATGAATGCAACGGCACGCTGACGGCCTGCAAACTTCGGTTCGGTGAAAGCAACGAACTCTCGTTTGGTGGGTTCCCGGGTACGTCGCTGATCAGGAGTTGATATGCGTCAGAAAACCATTGATGCGATTATGGCGCATGCTGCCGCTGAATATCCTCGTGAGTGCTGTGGTGTGGTAGCGCAGAAAAGCCGCGTTGAACGTTATTTTCCTTGCCGGAATCTTGCCGCGTCGCCGGAGGACAATTTTGTCCTTTGCCCCGAAGATTACGCATCCGCTGAGGACTGGGGTACGGTGATCGCCATCGTTCACAGCCACCCTGACGCCACTACGCAGCCGAGCGAACTGGATAAAGCGCAATGCGACGCAACGCTTTTAACCTGGCATATCGTGAGCTGGCCCGAAGGGGATTTGCGCACCATTCAGCCGCGCGGAGAGTTGCCACTGCTGGAGCGCCCGTTTGTACTTGGTCACTTTGACTGCTGGGGGCTGGTAATGAGCTATTTCCGGCAAACGCATGGTATCGAACTCCACGATTACCGGGTTGATTATCCCTGGTGGGAAAACGACTATCCGGACAACTTCTATCAGGATTGCTGGTATGAGTGCGGATTCCGTGAATTCGACGGGCCACCGAAACCAGGCGATATGGTGATCATGCAGGTCCAGGCTGAAAAGTGGAACCACGCGGGAATTTTGCTGGAGGGCAATATGCTGCTGCATCACCTGTACGGACACCTAAGCCAGCGCGTGCCGTATGGTGGCTACTGGCAGGAAAGGACGATGAAGGTTCTACGTTACAAATCTCTGTGCTAACCTTTTGTAAAACCAAAGGGGATAGGGATATGAAAAGAATTTTAGTTTTTACCTCCATCTTAATGGTTGCCGGTTGTGCAACTAAGCCGGTGACAAATGAACAAGCACAGGATGTTCCTGCAAAACAGGTTATCAGCAATACACTGCTAGTTAAAAAAGAAGGGACTGGCAAGGTAATAATCAAACGAGACTCTGGTTTTATGGGCAGCGCCTGCATGACCCGAGTTTATGTTGATGGCAAGGAGGTCGCAGACTTAGACACAGCTCAAAAGGTAACGGTCTATCCCAAAATTGGAGATCATATCTTTAGCGCTTGGCCCAAAGGTATGTGTGGCGGAGGCATGAGCGAACAGTCGGGTAAGGTGACAGATACTGGGGTATTGATGTTTAGAGTTGGTTACGGAACCAACGGTGATTTTGGTATCTACCCTACAGCATTTTGAATGCAGCAATTATATATAACCTCGCTCAGGCGGGGTTTTTTATTATTAAGAGGTTTATATGTCTGAAGTAATGACTCGAATTGAGCTCGGCGGCGAACCCGGTAAAATATTTGGTAAAACTCATTGGCGACTTATCAGTAAAGTTTCTGAAGCAGGTGTAGCACTCGCAAAAACAATCACCGGGTTTGAAAGTTATATGGTAAACAGCAAGCGCCGCGGACTAACCTTTGCCATTTTTAAAGGAAAGAAAAACATAGGAGTTGATGACCTAGGTTTTCCGGTAACTGGTGAGGTGGTCAGGATTGTACCGGTTATCATCGGAAGCAAAAAGGCTGGTTTACTTCAGACAATATTGGGTGCTGTTATTGTTGCAGTAGGTGCCATTGCTACATTTGGTTTTGCCCAGGCTTGGGGTGTAAATGTAATGATGGCTGGTGGAGCTATGATGGCGGGTGGCGTCGTCCAGATGTTATCTCCTCAACCAACCGGATTAGCCAGCAAACAAGGTGCAGACAACCGGGCTTCGTATGCGTTCGGAGGAGTAACCAATACAGCGGCGCAGGGATATCCCGTCCCCCTAGGGTATGGTAAGCGTCGAATTGGTGGGGCGATTATTTCTGCTGGAATCTACGTCGAAGATCAGCAGTAAGAAAAAATCCTTTTCTCAGGCTACCTCAGGGTGGCTTTTTTTATGGGCGCGATATGGCTTTAGCAACCACGATTAAAGGCCGCAAGGGCGGCAGTTCCAGTTCCCGAACCCCAACCGAACAGCCAGATGATCTGCAGTCGGTAGCGAAGGCAAAAATACTCGTAGCGCTGGGAGAAGGTGAGTTTGCAGGACAGTTGACTGGCAAGGATATTTATCTGGATGGTACCGCGCTTGAGAATGCGGATGGCTCGCAAAATTTCAGTGGCGTAGTGTGGGAGTTCCGTTCAGGGACGCAGGCGCAGAATTACATTCAGGGTATCCCCGGTACTGAAAATGAGATCAATGTTGGCTCTGAGGTTTCAAGTGCAACAGCATGGACACGTACCTTTACCAATTCCCAGCTTTCAGCCGTTCGTCTGCGCCTGAAATGGCCATCGTTATTTAAGCAGGAAGATAACGGCGATCTGGTTGGGTATTCGATCAATTATGCGGTAGACCTGCAGACCGATGGTGGTACGTGGCAAACCGTTCTGAATACCAGCGTAACCGGGAAAACAACATCTGGTTATGAGCGCAGCCACCGTATTGATTTACCACAGGATGGCAGCACCTGGACAATCCGGTTACGCAAGATTACCGCTGACGCAAACAGCGCGAAGATCGGTGACAAAATGACGCTGCAGAGCTTCACGGAAGTGATTGACGCCAAATTACGTTATCCGAATACCGCTCTGCTTTACATCGAGTTCGACTCAAGCCAGTTCAATGGCTCTATCCCGCAGATTTCCTGCGAGCCAAAAATGCGCGTGATCCGTGTGCCGGATAATTATGATCCTGAAACGAGGACTTACAGCGGTACATGGCAAGGGGCGTTTAAATGGGCCTGGACTGATAACCCTGCGTGGATATTTTACGATCTGGTTATTACCGATCGCTTCGGTCTGGGTAATCGCCTGACTGCAGCCAACATCGATAAATGGACGTTGTACCAAGTATCGCAATATTGCGATCAGCCGGTACCGGATGGAAAGGGTGGAAGCGGGACAGAACCACGCTATACCTGTAACGTCTATGTTCAGGACAGGAATGACGCTTACACTGTGCTGCGTGACTTTGCGGCGATATTCCGGGGTATGACGTACTGGGGCGGTGATCAGATTGTGGCGCTTGCCGATATGCCAAGAGATGTGGATTACGCTTACACCCGCGCTAACGTTATCGACGGACGCTTTACCTATTCCAGCAGTACAACAAAAACGCGGTATACCACGGCGCTGGTTTCTTGGTCTGATCCGGGTAACGCCTATGCGGATGCGATGGAGCCGGTATTTGAGCAGCCTCTGGTGGCCAGGTACGGATTTAATCAGCTGGAAATGACAGCCATCGGCTGTACCAGGCAGTCAGAAGCGAACCGAAAGGGGCGCTGGGGTATTCTCACCAACAATAAGGATCGCGTTGTTTCGTTTGATGTTGGCCTGGACGGAAACATTCCGCAGCCGGGATACATCATCGCGGTGTCAGACGAGCTTCTGTCTGGCAAAGTTATGGGTGGCCGCATCAGTGCTGTTAACGGTCGCGTGATAAAACTTGACCGTGTAGCTGATGCAGCAGCAGGCGATCGCCTTATTCTCAATCTTCCCTCCGGCGCGTCACAGAGCAGGACTATTCAGGCGGTTAACGGGGAATCAGTCACAGTCACTACGGCATACAGTGAGACACCGCAGGCCGAAGCTGTATGGGTGGTTGAGTCAGACGAGCTCTACGCCCAGCAGTATCGAGTTGTCAGCGTCTCCGATAATGATGATGGCACTTTTTCTATTACTGGCGCATGGCATGACCCGGATAAATATACCCGTATCGATACCGGAGCCATCATTGACCAGCGGCCGGTGAGTGTGATCCCGCCGGGTAACCAGTCGCCGCCGGCTAACATTGTGATCAACTCGTTTTCAGTGGTGCAGCAGAATATCAGCGTCGAAACCATGCGGGTGAGCTGGGACCAGGCGCAGAATGCTATCGCCTATGAAGCGCAGTGGCGCCGCAATGATGGTAACTGGGTAAATGTGCCGCGCAGCTCCACCACGTCATTCGATGTTCCGGGTATTTATGCCGGGCGTTACCTTGTGCGCGTGCGCGCTATTAATGCCGCTGAAATATCCTCTGGCTGGGGCTACTCCGAAGAGAAAACGCTGACGGGCAAGGTGGGAAATCCACCGAAACCTGTCGGCTTTGCGACAACGCCGATCAACTGGGGGATTCGCCTGAACTGGGGATTCCCGGCTAACACCGGGGACACGCTGAAAACGGAAATTCAGTACACCGCGAACAGTGATTTCTCAAATCCCCTTTTGTTGTCGGATGTGCCTTATCCGTCTGCCGAATACACCCAACTGGGGCTGAAGGCGGGGCAGGAATTCTGGTATCGCGCGCAGCTGGTAGACAGAACGGGTAATGAATCAGGCTGGACAGACTGGGTTCGTGGCGAATCCAATGCGAATGCTGACGATTACCTGGGAGATATTGCTGATGACTTCCTGACGTCTGCCGACGGTGATCGCCTGACAAGCGACATTGATACCAATCTGGAAGCTGCGTTGCAGAATGCGCTGGCAAACCATGGAACGGTGGAACACCAGTGGGCGCAGTATGGTGAAGTACGCGCGGATATTCTGGTGGTGAAAACCACAATCGCCGATGTGAATCAGGCGATGGCGGAAATGTCCACGCAGGTGCAGGCGCAGGGCACGATGCTCACTTCAGTTGACGGGAAAGTGTCAACAGTGGATGGCAGAGTCTCTGCGGTTGACGGAAAAGTGGATATACTCGGGCAGACTACCAGCCAGCAATATTCCCAGGTAACAGCTGTGCTACAGGACAAATTGACTGCCATGGTAGACAGCACTGGCGCATCGGCGATTCATACGCTGAAGGTTGGTTTGCGTATTAACGGGCAGGAATATAACGCCGGAATGAGCATCGCAGCGCTGGCTCAGCCAGGCCAGCCGGTGGTAACTCGTATCGGATTTAACGCCAATCAGTTCGTCCTGATGAGTGGCAGCGGGAATACGGAAAATTCACCTTTTGCGGGGGTGAATGGTCAGGTGT
Organism: Citrobacter sp. wls615; assembly: GCF_005281355.1. Lineage (NCBI taxonomy): Bacteria > Pseudomonadati > Pseudomonadota > Gammaproteobacteria > Enterobacterales > Enterobacteriaceae > Citrobacter > Citrobacter sp. wls615. The sequence goes on from NZ_SZXM01000028.1 coordinate 87,986, forward strand.
TTATCAGCGATGCGTTTATTCAGGATGGCAGCATAGATAACGCCAAGATTGGGCAGTACATACAGTCGAATGTTTATACACCTGGCTCGGTAGGATGGCATATCAATAAAAATGGAAATAGTGAATTCAATAATGTAACAGTCAGAGGTACTGTATATGCAAGTGATGGAGAGTTTACAGGAAAAGTAAGGGCTAAAAGTTTTATCGGAGATATTATAAATGCAAATGTATTCAACGATATTCAGGAAGAAACAAAACAGAGTAGCGGCTCTGTAGCGTTAATTGGCTCAATATCCCGGAACTACTATTTCACAGATAGCGCAACTGACTCGCTATCAAAAACGGTTATATTTGATATTATCCTGCTATCAGGCATGGTGTCGGGTAGTGGTTCATATATTGATGTAACTATAAATATTAATGGCACAAAAAAGACAACCCGCAGAAGTGATGGCGGTACTGTACCAGTAAGGTTTTCAGTAAAAGGAGTTACAACTCCGAATGTAACCGTTGAATTAACATTAACATATTATATTCCTGCAGGGGCAATCAGAACCATTACATACGGTGTCTCTTCCCCAATGATTAGCATTGTCAGAGGAAGTGGTAGTTTTAGAGAGTAAATTTTCGAAATCATTAAACCTCGCTTCGGCGGGGTTTTTTTATGCACGTTCAGGAGATTCTATGTCCGCAGGAACAATTACACTCACCAATAAATCTGCCGTTGTAAGCGGTAACGGTACGTCATTCACCACAGAGGTGGCGGCCGGTGACTTTATTGTCGTTACAGTCGGCGGTATTCCTTACACCCTCCCGGTTAAGACCGTCAACAGCAATACATCATTGACACTGGTGAGTAATTTCACCGGACCAACGCAGTCAGGTGCGGCCTGGTCTGCAATTCCTCGTATCGCTATGAATCTGGTCACAGCAGCCGTAGTTGCACAAGCTGCTGAAGCGCTGCGCGGGCTGAATTATGACAAACAGAACTGGCAGCAGGTATTCAGTGGTACGGGGAATATCACGGTAAAACTGCCGGATGGAACCTCTTACACCGGGCCTGCATGGGGTGGAATAACAACAACGCTTAACGGAAAAGCTGGCGCTGGTGCTAACAGTGATATCACCAGTCTTTCCGGGTTAACGACAGCACTTAGCATCTTGCAAGGTGGTACGGGAGCGAGTGATGCTGCAACGGCGCGTACAAATCTTGAATTAGGTAATTGCGCAACAAAAAATGTAGGAACAAATATAAATAATGTTATACAGGTAGGAGCATTTGGTATTGGTACTAATATCAATGATGTATCACCTACAGTTGTCGCAGATGCCAACACTGTCACTACAACGGGGATGGTTTCACCATCAGGGGCGCAATCAGTTAACTTCTTTTTACCATATGCACCCATGTTTACTTTGGTCAGACCTGGCGGATCGGATGGGACTGGTACTGTATGTCAAATGCAGATTTATGGCTCAAACTTTGCAACCCGCACCAGGATGATAAATACATGGAGTGCCTGGCTCCCATTCTATAATACGGCCAATACAACAAAAGCAGCAGATGGCACACTAAAAGCAGCTTCGCCAGTAGTTAAGTTGTTTGCTGACGGTAGCGCGGAAACAAACGAAGAATCGCAAGGCGTAACAGTAACGCGGCTGGCCGTGGGGGAATATCTTATTGAGGGCTGTATGGGCCTGAATGCTGATGCCAGCTGGGGGGGGATTGATGGTGGTTTCGATATTCCGACCGACAGGAATAAGCAACCCCGTATCTGGCTTGACTACACAGTCAATGTCGACGGCTCAATTTTGATTAAAACATATCATCGTGTGCATGCCACTGCGCCGGAATTTGCCCAGAACAGAATAGGGCACACAGATATAAACCG
>NZ_SZXM01000028.1:90002-90407 GCF_005281355.1 Citrobacter sp. wls615
GCGCCAGCAAAGTCAGCAGGATGGTTAATAGGGCAAATTAACAGATGCCGCAACCACACCGTATGCAAGAGCATGGTTACGGCCGACTGGCAAACGTTCGATGGTGCGAGTATTGAATGATTGCCAGTCACGATGGATTGTACTTAAGCAATATGACGGTTCAAGGCGTTTAATCTGAAACCAGCCACATATCAGCCTCTTCAAACATTTCCTGAACAGTACGGCTTATCTGTTCCTTCTCATGCTTGCTGGCGTCAGTGTTGATCTTAACCCGGACATCAGCATCGGGAAAGACCCGGTGAACCCTCCTGGTCAACTCGCCCAGAATGATATCTTTTGCACCGGGCAGCCCATCAAAATTCCTTTTATCATAAACGAGTTCCACGAACATTGCTCATTGCTCCT
>NZ_SZXM01000049.1:0-16614 GCF_005281355.1 Citrobacter sp. wls615
CTGAAGTCAAAAGTGCAGCACTGGATGATACTATCCCGATTGCACTTTACAGACTGGATAAATCTAATCAAGCGTTTATTCGTTATCGTCTTGCTCAGTGCTCGTTTGCAGAATCATGGGGAAATGGTGTGGGGAGTTTTACTCGCATATATTCCTGTATGGCTGAACTAAACAGACAAAGAGCCGAACAATTGATGCATGCTGATATTCCTAATTATACAGAGGATATGAAATAATCATGACCCGTTTACTGTTATGCTTTTTACTTTTTGTGTGCAACTCATCATATTCACGCGAGGAGCCAGAATATTCAAAAACATATACCCCAGACGAGTATTATTATTTATCTTCTAAAATCCCAAAAGAAATTCGTCAACTAAGTTTATACACCGATATCGTACGCAAGTACGGGCTTTTTTTTCGCATATTGCACGCCTGCGGAGGGATGAGAAGCCCCGACCGGGGTTCAGCAACTGTATACAGCCAGGATTAAACGCAGCACGGTAAAGAAACGGCCCCTCTCACCACTGGCAAGAGGGGCCGTTCGTTATGACCGGCTGTCGATTATGCGCCTACAGGCACATTATGCGCGGTGTTTTGCAGCACCGGTCCGGTATATTTCTCGATCTGCAACTGTGACATCTGCCCGCAGTTCCCCTGCGCCAGGCTGGAGGAACCGACGTCAAAGGTCAGACAGTTGACGTTACCGTTCTTACACAGCGAACCAGGCTGTGACGGATCGGCCGGGTCAAACCACGCCCCTTCGCTGATTCGCACCACCCCTTCACGGACGTTATCAGTGATCACCGCCCCTACCAGGATCTGCCCGCGATCGTTAAAGGCACGAACCAGATCACCCGCACTAATGCCACGTGCGCTGGCATCCTTCGGATGGATCCAGATAGCCTCACGGTCGGCTACTGCATACTTCTTACGTAGCGGCGTGTTGTCGAGCTGAGAGTGTAGACGGTTAATCGGGTGACCGGTATTCAGCGACAGCGGATATTTCGCTGCTTCCGGCCCGCGATACCACTCGTGAGGCGGCATCCAGGTCGGGATCGCTTTACAGTCCTCGTAGCCCATTTTGGCAATGGCATCAGAATAGATTTCGATTTTGCCGGACGGCGTACCCAGTGGATTAAGCAGCGGGTTCTCGCGGAAATCAGCAAAGCGTACCCACTGTTTATTCTCTTCCGGAATCGGGAAGCGGATATAGTTGTTGGACGCCCAGAACATATCAAACGGCGGCAGCGCCACGCGTGCGTTACGCGCCTGAGCTTTCATGTCGTCATACATGCCTTTTAACCATAACATCTCATCTTTACCTTCGGTAAAGGCGTCGTGTACACCGAGGATTTCGGCAATACCGGCAAAGACGTCAAAGTCATTTTTCGCTTCATGCTGCGGCGGCACACACTGGCGTAGCGGGAAGACGTAGAGCTGCGAGTAGTCGCCGCCCATGTCCAAATCGTTACGTTCATAGGTCGTGGTAACAGGCAGCACGATGTCGGCATGTTTGGCCGTTGCCGTCCAGTAAGGTTCGTTGACGACCACGGTCTCCGGGTGCTGCCAGGCTTTGACCAGGTTATTGGTATCCTGATGCTGGTGGAAGGTATTCCCCCCCGCCACGTAGACCATTTTAATATCCGGGTAGGTCACTTTCGTGCCGTTATAATCAATGGTCTTGCCAGGGTTCGCCAGCGCATCGGCAATACGCGCTACCGGGAACGGTGTAATGTCTTTTGCCGCCGGAGAGGTTGGGCTACCCGCCGAGATCCCGGCGAGAATGCCGCCGCGCGCGGTCGGGCTACCGCCAGAAGAGTAGTGATAGCTAAATCCGAAGCCGCCGCCAGGCAGACCAATCTGCCCCAGCATCGACGCCAGGGTCACCATCATCCAGTGCGCCTGCTCGCCGTGATGTTGCCGCTGAATGCCCCAGCCGCCCATGATCATGGTGCGGTGTTTTGCCATATCGCGCGCCAGCTGTTTGATCACCTCGGCGTCAACACCGCTGATGTCCGCCGCCCAATTGGCGTCTTTCACAATACCGTCGTCCTGACCGGTCAGATACGCTTCAAACTTATCGAAGCCGACGGTATAGGTTTTCAGGAAGTCAGCGTTATGCAGTTTTTCCACCAACAGCGTATGGGCAATCCCCGCCATCAGCGCACAGTCGGTATAGCTGTGCGGGCCAATCCACTCGGCACCCAGCATGCGGGCGCTGTCGCTGTGCACCGGATCGATACAGATCATCCGGGTGCCTTTTTTCTTCAGCGCTTCAAAACCAGTCTGGCTGACGTGATCCGGCAGGTTCCAGCTGTTTTTAAGCGTGATCATAGGGTTACAGCCAATCATCACCACCAGCTCGGTGTTTTCAATGACGTTCGGCCATGCGGTCTGCTGCTCATAAACCTCAACAGAGCCCACTACATGCGGCATTATTACCTGTGCGGCACCGGTCGAGTAGTCGCCGGAGTAGCCGACAAAACCGCCTGCCAGGTTCATCATGCGCTGCAGTAGTGTTCTTGGGTTGTGGAACATCCCCACACTTTTCCAGCCATAAGAGCCCGCATAGATAGAGGACGGTCCGTGCTCTTTCTGCAGACGGCTGATTTCACCGGCCACCAGATGCAGCGCTTTATCCCAGCTTACGCGCACCCACTCATCGCGGCCACGCAGCTCAGGTTTACAGTCTTTCGCGCCGCCTTCCAGCCAGCTTTTACGCACCATCGGGTACTTAATGCGGTTTTCGGCATACACCTGATAGGGTGCCATAGTAATCAGTTCGTTCGGATACGGATCGTCTTTCACCGGACGAACGTCAACCATTTTGCCATCGCGGACGATCGCTTCAAACGCGCCCCAGTGGGCACCGGTCAGAATACCGCTCTCCGCCTGGCGCAGCGCGACAAACTGTGGCAATGCCTGACTAATCGCTTCGGCCAGCGCCGAGCGTGGCCACATTCCCGCCAGCAGCGGTGCCGCCATTAAAGCTCCGGCACCGGCCAGAAAACGGCGACGAGTCAGATTCATACCTGCTTCCTGGCTCTGCTCCGCCATGTCATGGTCACTATTCTTTTTCATCATGGCTCCTTATTTTTTGTCCTGATCGGCTGCTGCGGGCATGTCGCTCGCGTGTTTTTGTACGTACTGGGTCAGAAGACGAACCTGTTCCTGCGTTAGCGACGTACGACCGGACATGCCTTTAACCACCCCAATCCACTGGTTGGCGTTAAAGCGATTCAACTCGGTAAGACCATGGCAACCGGTACAGTTGTTAGCCATGAGATCGGAAGCGTAGCTCCAGATTTTTTGTTGATCGCCAATCAGACTTTTCGCCGGCAGCCAGACCTGCAGATCGACTTCATGCCAGACCTGTTTGGTCTCTTCATCAGTTACCGTGCTGTTCACTTTCAGCGCTTTACGCGCTTCCTCGCCCAGCAGGGCGCTCATGATGCGTTTACCGCGCGCGGCGTAGAACGCCTCAGTGACGCCATCCTGCTGCCAGCCTTTGACATCAGCCAGGACCATATCACCGTCACGTTTCACTACCTGCACTTCGGTGGAAGCCATCAGGTTACCGTCGTTATGATCGGCGGTTTTCTCACTGAGCCAGAACGGTTGGGTTTGAATGGTGTACAGCGTGGTCGCCGTTGCCGGCGTTTTCGCTGCCGCATTCGCCAGTTCGCTCGCCCCGGCTGCCGCCAGGCCACTCATGTTCGGCAGAATGTGCGCGACGCCTTTATGACAATCGATACAGGTTTGGCCCTCTTTGATCGCCACCGGGTGCTGCTTACGGGCTTCAGGGGTTTGCGCCAGAATATCCATCGCTTTGTAGTCGTGGCAGGAACGACAGGTTGCCGAGTCGTTCTTCTTCAACCCATCCCACACGCTCTGGGCCATCGCGAGCTTATGCGCCTCGTATTTTTCTGGGGTATCGATTTTACCGGTCATTTCACCCCAAACATCTTTCAGGGCGCCAATTTTGGTCAGCATGTAATCGATCGGCTGGTGGGGAACGTGGCAATCGGCACACTCGGCGCGAATACCTTTATCGTTCTGGAAATGCACACTGCCCTGATATTCCGCCAGAGGTTGTTGCATGGTATGACACGACACGCAGAATTCGGTATCGCTGGTTTTATGCATGATAGTTGCCGTACCCGCCAGCAGCACGACACCAATAATGATCCCAACCAGCAGGGCGATAAATATAATTTTTCGCCTACCCGAACGTTCCAGTGAAAGTTTTCTCATCTTATTATTTAACCCTTTTCCTAAAATAAAGACGCAATAGTCCTTGCCACATGACAATCGCTATATAAAAATATTTATAGCGATTACCGTCATCTTCTAATCCAACAATGCTTATGGAAGTTTGATTCTGCGGGCTAATCATCAGAGGTTGATTAGCCGATAATTTCAGCGTGGTATCACATTGCAAACCGAGCAAACCTTCGTGCAAATGTTGATATATTTTGATTATTTCAGTGTAGCGATTTGTTCTTTTTTCGCGCGGTCGATACTACGAATAATGATCTCTCGTTGGCTATCATCCGGCGGTAACAGTTTCAGCATCAGTTGCCATGCCGCTATCGCTTTATCATATTGTTGATGCTCAAAGGCGTTAAACGCCACAAGGCTGAGCACCCGTACATCGTTATGGTTATTTTTGAGCAACGTATCAAGCAACTGCTGGGCTTCACGGCTATCATTCGGATCCGTAGAGTGCAGCAATGCTTCGGTGTAGCCCAGCTGCGCATCCGCATTTCCCGGCGCCAACTGTCGCGCTTTATCAAACGCCTGTAACGCAGCCCCGGGGTTATTCAGCACCAGTTGTAGCCTGCCGAGCATCGTCCAGCTTAGCTGGTCTGCCGGATATTGTTGCAGACGGGTACGTAGCCCCAGCGCCAGGCGAAACAGCTCTTCTTCCGACAGCGGTTTCCCCTGGGGATCCATCACGCGCTGCATCAGTTGCGGCGTTTGTTGCACGACCTGCTGCCACTCAATTACACGGGGGACGTAACTCGTTCGGACGAATACCCCTACGCATAAAGAGGTTAGTATAATAACCCCGAGAATATACACCCAATAGCTACTATTTTTGTTATCCGTTTTTGGCGACTCAGGCAAATCTTCCAATAAATTCAAGCGTAAATCGTCAACTAACTGCTGTTGCTGAGCCGCATTTACCGGAGAAATGTCTTCATCAAGCTCCTGAAGACGCGCACGAAAAATCATATGATTCATCGTGTTACGATCAACGCGCTGTCTGCCAGACCAGGGAATGAACAGCAATGCCGCCGTCCCCAGCAGTAAAATTATCATGATGAGAAAAGCGACGATCATTTCAGGGTCCTTTTGTTTTCATCGAGAAGCGCTTGCAAACGCGCCTGCTCATGCGGACTGAGTTCCGTTTCCTGCGCGGCCCGCGGGCGACGGCTTAAACGGAAAATGACCAGCGCGCCGCCCAGAACAAAACAGGCAGGGAGCAACCAGAGGATCAGCGTAGCCAACGTTACCGGCGGTTCATAGGTGACGAAGTTACCGTAGCGCGCCACCATATAATCGGTAATTTGCTGATTGCTTTGCCCCTCCTCCATCAGTTGCCAGACTTTTTTACGCATATCGGCGGCAATCATCGAATTGGAGTCGGCAATGCTGTTGTTTTGGCATTTCGGGCAGCGCAGCTGCGCGGTCAGTTGGCGGAACTGCTGCTCCTGAGCCTCATTTTTAAACGGATAAGTGTCAATCGCCGCCAGCGCCTGAAACGATAGCAACGCTGTCAGCAACGTCATTAGCAAAAATCTCACGCGCTGCCCTCCCGACTGTATTTATTCCACAATGGCAGGATTTCCTGCTGCCATACCTGTTCGTTCAGATCGCCCGCATGGCGGTAGCGAATAATGCCTTTGCCGTCGATAAGGAAGGTTTCCGGCGCACCGTAGACACCGAGATCCAACCCCAGCATACCGTCACCATCAAACACCCCCTGCGCGTACGGATTACCCAGCTCGTGCAGCCAGTCCAGCGCCTTCTGGCGATCGTCTTTATAGTTAATGCCCACAATGCGAATGCCCTGCGCCGCAAGGGAACGCAGGTATTGGTGCTCCGCGCGGCAGGTTGGACACCAGGTCGCCCAGACGTTAAGCAGCACCGGCTTCCCGTTGATAATACTGGACGCGTCCAGCATCACGTCGGGTTTCTCCAGCGATGTCAGGCGGAACTCCGGTAACGGTTTTCCAACCAGCGCCGACTCCAGCGCCGTTGGGTCATCGCCGTCGCTATTGCGCAGCAGTTGCCACATCAGCGCCGCCACCAGAACCAGAAAGATAACCAGCGGCAGATAAAGGACTTTGCGGTTCATTATGCGTTCTCCGGCAGCGATTTACGTAAGCGGTAGCGCGGGTCCAGAATGCATAATACGCCGCCAAGCGCCATTAACATTCCGCCAAACCAGATCCAGCGAACAAACGGTTTGTAGTACAGGCGCACCGCCCAACTGCCATCATCCAGTTCTTCACCCAGCGCGGCATACAGATCGCGCACCAGCCCGCCGTCGATGGCGGCCTCGGTCATCTCCATCCGGCTGCTGCTGTAGACGCGTTTTTCTGCCCGCAGGGTGCTGATGTGTTGTCCGTCCTGCGAGACGTCAATCACCGCTTCGCCGCCAAAATAGTTCGGGCCGGTAATGTCCTGAACGTCGCGGAAGACAAAGTGATATTGATGAATATCGGCGCTATCACCCGGCTTCATACGCACATCGCGCTCAATGCTATAGTTCTGGCTAAAGGCGATGCCAATCACCGTCACCACCAGCCCGACATGCCCAGCCACCATCCCCCAGTGGCTGCGTCCCAGGCGAGTTAGCCCACGCCAGAAGGTATGGCGATCGGTAGCGCGTTCCACGACCTCCATCACTGTCAGAACCAACGCCCACAGCGACATCAGCAGACCAAGCACGGTCATCGCCTTAATACGGTCCTGCATCAGCCACGGCAGCACCACGGCCAGCACAATCGACACCAGCGCCGCAATCAGCAGCCGCTTACGCAGCTTATGCAATTCATCGCGCCGCCAGCGCACCAGTGGCCCAATGCCCAGCAGTAGCGAGAAGGGAATCATCAGCACGATAAACAGCGAATTAAAGAATGGTTCACCGATTGAGATACTACCCAGCCCCAATAATTTATGAATCAGCGGCAGTAGTGTGCCCAACAGCACCACCAGCATCGCGGCGATCAGCAGGACGTTATTACCCAGCAGCAGCGACTCGCGCGACCACAGCTCATGCCGTACCCGAGAGCGCACCTTCCCGCCTTTAATGGCAAACAGCAGCAGCGAACCGCCGATGGTGATCACCAGCAGCGCCAAAATAAACAGGCCGCGCGTCGGATCAGAGGCGAATGAGTGCACAGAAATGAGTACCCCGGAACGCACCAGGAAGGTGCCAAGCAGGCAGAGCGAGAAGGCGAGGATTGCCAGCAGCACGGTCCAGGATTTGAAGCTACCCCGCTTCTCCGTTACAGACAGTGAGTGAATCAGTGCCGTTCCGGCCAGCCACGGCATCAGAGAGGCATTTTCGACGGGATCCCAGAACCACCAACCGCCCCAGCCCAGCTCGTAGTATGCCCAGGCAGAACCCAACACGATGCCCACCGTCAGGAAGCTCCACGCCGCCAGTGTCCACGGACGCGACCAGCGCGCCCAGGCGCTGTCCAGACGCCCGGTCATGAGCGAAGCGATGGCAAAAGCAAAGGCGACGGAAAAGCCCACGTAACCCATGTACAACATCGGTGGATGAAAAATCAGTCCAATATCCTGCAGCATCGGATTCAGGTCGCGGCCCTCGATCGGAAAGTCCGGCAGCGTGCGTACAAACGGGTTCGAGGTCAGCAGGATGAACACCAGAAAGCAAAAGGAGATCATCCCCATCACCGCCAGCACGCGGGATGATGCTTCCAGGGGAATGTTGCGGCTCAGCGCCGCCACTGCAAAGGTCCAGCCGCTCATCAGGAGCACCCACAACAGCAGCGACCCTTCGTGCGCCCCCCAGGTAGCCGCCACGCGATACCATACCGGCAGCAGCGTATTCGAGTTGCTGGCGACATACTGAACGGTGAAATCATTCACCACAAAAGCGTAAACCAGTATCAGGAATGACCCGAGGATCGCCGCAAACATGGCGAATGACAGCGGTTTCGCCAGTGCCATCATCCGCGTATCCTGGCGCATCGCACCCCAGGTCGGATACAGCCCGAGCAGGCAGGAAATACCCAGCGCCAGGCACAGCAGAAAATGCCCAATTTCAGGGATCATTGCGCGGCTCCTTGTTGATTTCCGGCAGGGTGATGATTTTCGTCCATCGCCTCTTTAATCTCCGGAGGGGTATAGTTTTCATCGTGTTTCGCCAACACCTCTTTGGCACGGATATGGGTGCCGTCTTGCAGCGTTCCCTGTGCCACCACACCCTGCCCTTCTCTGAACAGCGCTGGCAGGATCCCCGTATAGCTCACCTCTACCACGCCGCGCGCATCGTAGAGCTTAAAGGTCACGTCCAGCGTTTTATCGTCACGCTTCACGCTGCCGGGCATCACCATGCCGCCAATGCGCAGGCGCTGTCCCGGCTCCGGCTTCTGGCCATTTTCCCGCTTGCCGTAAATGATTTCCCCCGGCGTATAGAAGAGATCGATATTGGCGCTGAGCGCATACATCACCAGTCCGACCGTCAGCGCCAGTCCTCCCAACACGCTACAGGCAAGCCAGAGTCGTACCTTACGCCGCGGATTCACAACGCCTCTCCTTTTTTACGCGCCGCCTGCATCCGGCGCTCGCGCGCCATCTGACGCTGAACGTCAGCCAGCAGCGCCCTGCGCTGCCAGCATGCATGCCAGACCACAATCAGCAGCGAGAACGCCGTCACGGCAACTGCCAGCCAGACATAAAAGGCGTACCCGCCCATCTGCCAGAAATCACTCCAGGAGTGGAAAGCGCTCGTCATGAATTAACCTCGTTTTTGCGCCCGGAAACCAGCTGCGCCACCCATGGGCGGCGACGTTCCTGCAGCAGAATCAAATTACGCATACGCATTAATGTCAGAGTAATAAAAAGGAATAAGAAGCCGAAAATCGTTAAACGCAACGGCATACGCATAGATGGGTCGATGGTTTTCTGCATATTGGTCGACCCCTGATGCAGGGTGTTCCACCATTCAACGGAAAAATGAATAATCGGCAAATTGACCACCCCGACCAGAACGAGGATCCCGGCGGCGCGCCCGGCCAGGCGGCGGTCATCAAAGGCGTGATACAAGCCAATCACGCCGACATATAAGAACAGCAGCACCAGCTCGGAAGTCAGACGCGCATCCCACACCCACCAGGTGCCCCACATTGGTTTGCCCCAGGCAGAACCAGTGACCAGCGCGATGAAGGTATAGACAGCGCCGGGAAGCGCCATCGCCATCACCGCGTTGTCCGCCATTTTCATTTGCCAAATCAGCCCCACAAAGGCAGTCACCGCCATCGAGCCATAAATCCCCATCGACCAGATAGCCGCGGGCACATGCAGATACATGATGCGATAGCTTTCGCCCTGCTGATAATCCGCTGGGGCGTAGACAAAGCCCCAGATACAGCCCACCACCAGAAACAGCGCGCTCAGGATAGCCATTGCCGGAATAAATCGCCCGCAGACCTTATACAACCGCTCTGGAATGGCGAGTTGGTGTAATGCTTTCCACATTTTTTCTTTGCCTCATATTCCCGCAGATGACGGGAGTTATTGCACGCTGATTCGTAACGCTGCCGCAGTGGCGAACGGACTTAAGGTGGCGCTTCCTGCCAGGAAGGCCCCGAGGATCGCCAGATAGCCGTCAACCGGCAGCAGCATCTGCGCCGCGCCCACGGCGGCGGTCGCAAAAATTAATAAAGGGATCATCAACGGCAGCACCAGCAGGCTGAGCAATACGCCGCCGCGCCGCAATCCGACGGTCAGCCCGACGCCAATCGCACCAATAAAACTGAGCGTGGGCGTACCCAACAATAGCGTAAGCGCCAGCACTTGCCACTCCGCAACGGAGAGGCCAAACAGCGTGGCGATAAGCGGCGAGATGATTAACAGCGGTAGCCCGGAAACCACCCAGTGCGCGGCGACTTTCGCCAGCACCACCAGCGAAAGCGGGACTGGCATCAGCATCATCTGCTGCAACGAACCGTCCAGCCAGTCATCACGAAACAGCCGATCCATTGCAAGCAGTGAGGAGAGTAGCGCCGCTACCCAGACGATGCCGGGGGCAATTTGCCGCAGCAGCTGTGGCTCAGGGCCAATACTGAGTGGAAACAGCGTGACGATAATCAGGAAGAACCACAGCGGGTTGATAATTTCGGCAAAGTTACGAAAGGCAAGGCGCAGGTCGCGCCAGAAAATCTGCGCGATCATGCCACAGCCACCTCATACTCATTGAGCGTAATGGTGCGCAACGGGACGCACAGAGGCCGTAAAGGTTGATGGGTTGTCAGAATGACCGTGCCGCCCTGGACGACATGCTGTTCCAGTCGTGAGGTCAGTTTTTGCACACCGGCCACGTCCAGCGCAGTAAAGGGTTCATCTAAAATCCAGAACGTTGTGCGGCTTAGCCACAGTCTGGCCAGCGCCACGCGCCGCTGCTGCCCGACCGAAAGCTGTGCCACTACAACATCTTCAAAACCGACGAGTCCGACCTGCTCCAGCGCTTGCCAGCGCGTCTCAAGTGACGCCTGCGGGTGATAAAAACGCAGATTTTCCTCCGCCGTCAGCCCTCCTTTTACGCCAACCTGATGGCCAAGCCACAACAGTTGACGATGCCAGTCGTCACGCATCCGATGCAGCGGTTTACCCTGCCACAAAATCTGCCCTTCACTCGGCGTTGATAATCCGGTTAGTAGCTGTAATAAAGAGGTTTTTCCTGCCCCATTAGGTCCCGATATTTGGACAACTTCGCCGGGCTGAATAGAACATGACAGGCGGCAAAAGAGTTGACGTTCATCCCGCAGGCACGCAATATTTTTTAATTCAAGCATTAGAAGGCGGATCCAGTTCGGGAGCGCAGAATATTCAAGGATCTACAGTATAGCGAAAGTATGCGTTTCAGTTTGCCAAATATGTTAAAAAATATAAAACGCTTATGATCTGGAACATTATCGTAATATTTATCGCATCACGCATGTTTCATTATTATTAATAAAACCCGCCGATAAAGTGATTCCCGCCATTTTTTCGCCAGCCATCAACCACGTCAACTCATCCGCGCCCTACAAGTGTTCAATTAACATACATAAATGCGGCATATGAAGTTTTAATATTAAAACTTAGGAAGGACAGTGCTGATATTAATCTTTTCTCTCCCTGGTTATATGCTACGTTAATACACTTTCAAAAAACAGGGATAATAAAATGAGTGTTACTTATGTTGTTGTTTTAACCTATATTAAACCGTTAAATGAAGTCGATAGCCTACTTCCCGCCCACGTAGAATGGCTGAAAAAAGGCTATGCGGAAGGTTTATTCCTGGCATCAGGCCGCAAAATCCCACGTTCCGGTGGTGTGATATTGGCAAAATGTGATGATGCTGAAAAACTACAACACTATCTGAGCCTGGATCCCTTCCAGCAGGCTGGCGTCGCGAAAGTTGAGTTGATTCCATTTGAAGCGACCATGACGACTGCCGCCCTAAAAGATATTCTGTAATACCGCTAAAACAAAGCCCGGTTTCCCGGGCCTTGAAGACGGCATACTCATCAATTATAAGCGTTGAGCGTCCGCTGACAGAGGGCCGAGCGAACGCAATCATCTTTATTGAAACGAACGATCCCAACCATTTCATCTTCTTCGAAACGGGCCAGCGCGTCGCTTAGCCCTGAGCGAACGTGCGCAGGTAGATCGCACTGGGTTACATCCCCATTCACAATCACCGTCACATTCTCCCCGAGGCGAGTCAAAAACATCTTCATTTGCGCAGCAGTGACATTCTGAGCCTCGTCAAGAATGACCACGGCATTTTCAAATGTACGTCCACGCATATAGGCGAACGGCGCGATTTCCACCTTACCAATCTCAGGTCGCAGGCAATATTGCATAAAGGAGGCTCCCAGACGTTTCACCAGCACGTCATACACCGGGCGGAAATAGGGGGCGAACTTCTCGGAAACATCTCCAGGTAAGAAGCCGAGATCTTCATCAGCTTGCAGAACCGGACGGGTTACAATAATCCTGTCCACGTCTTTATGGATCAGAGCCTCTGCTGCTTTTGCTGCACTGATCCAGGTTTTACCACACCCGGCTTCACCGGTGGCGAAGATCAGCTGTTTACTCTCGATAGCATTCAGGTAGTGCGCCTGAGCCTCATTTCGCGCCGTGATTGGCGTGGCATCGCGACTATCACGCGCCATTCCGATCGCTTCTACGCCGCCCATCTGCACAAGCGAGGTGACCGATTCATCTTCACGTTGCTTATGGCTACGCGAGTCCCGCCTCAGCACCCGTTTTGCTTCGCGACGAGCTTTGATCACTGCTTTTTGTCTTCCCATGGATAGCACCTTGAGTTGTAGGTATACATCACACGCGCCGTTGGCGGCACGATTATGCGCACGAACATCTGAGGGTTGGCTTCCTTGTAAGCCATTGCTTGCTTTTGGATAAGACGCCACCCACGGCTACGCGCACCGTACAGGGCGTCAGTTACAAGGATAAAAAGTGAAAGGGGGAGATATTTAGCGGTGACGAAGTGGCTACCGGAAGAGAAACGTCCGCGTAAGGTACTGCTGTTACTGTGAAAAACGTGTCCAGTACAGGACTTTTCCATTCGCGATCTCCATAGTGAACAACTATCACCGCCGGGAACTACCGCTGTTACTTATAAGTACATCATAATCTTTCGCTAATGCAACAATATTTTTACTTGTCATTAACTTGATTTTGACTTGTCGCCACAGACAGTCTCTTGCAGAGAGATGACAAAATTATTTCATTCACAGACCGATCATAAAAAATAATTCGTTCATTCATGAAGATGTCAGTAAATGCCCCGCCGCGCTGCGGGGCATAGGTATCAAGCTTCGAGCAGGGTCTGTCCGAGATAATGATCTGCGGTTTTAACTCCCGGCAACGCAAAGAAGTAACCGCCACCAATTGGTTTGACATACTCCTCAAGCGCTTCACCGTTCAGGCGTTTCTGCACCGTCAGAAAACCTTTTTCCAGATCGTGCTGATAGCAGACGAACAACAGTCCCATATCAAGTTGACCGGAATTGGTCACGCCGAGCGAATAACTGTAACCGCGACGCATCATCAGGCTGGACTCAGTCTCTTTCGTACGCGGGTTTGCCAGACGGATATGGCTGTCGAGTGCAATCACCTCACCTTCTGGATCGCTGGCATAGTCAGGCACATCGTGCTCATGCTGCATACCCAGCGGCGCACCGGTGTGTTTATCGCGACCAAAAATCGTTTGCTGCTCTTTCAGCGGCGTGCGATCCCAAAACTCCACGCGGAACTGAATGAGCCGCACGGCCTGATAGCTGCCACCTTGCGCCCACGCAGGTTCGCCCTGCCCGTCCGTAACCCACACCACGTTTTGCATCAGCTTCACATCTGTAGCGTCCGGGTTCGCGGTACCGTCCTTAAAGCCAAGCAAGTTGACCGGGGTCTCTTTCCCTTTACTGCGCGCGGCGTGATCGGAAATAAATCCTTCACGTTTCCAGCGAACGCTGAGCAGATCGGGCGTATGTTTGATGATATCGCGCAGCGCATGGATGACTGTATCCTGCGTGTTGGCGCAAATCTGCAACAGCAGATCGCCATGGCACAGCGCTGCATCCAAAGAATCATTCGGGAAGCGCGTCATTTTTTGCAGCTTTTTCGGCATCTGCGGTTTCAGGCCAAAACGCTCATCAAACAGCGAGGAGCCGACCGACATCGTGATCGTCAGATTGTCTGGTGCAATGTATGCGCCAAGGATACCGGAATCCATCGGCGGTAACCGCGGATTCGGCGTATCCGGCGCGGGTCCACCGGTAGTCAGAAACGCAAATCGCCGGGTTAGCAGCCGGAACAGACGTTCAAGATCGGCCTTATCGCTGGCGAGAACATCGAACGCCACCAGCATCATAGATGCCTGTTGCGGCGTCAGGATCCCCGCCTGATGTTGACCATAAAACGGCTGCACTTCACTGCGAGCATCAGGAGACAACGTTCCCGGCGCGCTTTGCGGTTTTTGCGCATGGGCAACCGGGCATCCACCTGCCAACGCCAGCGCGCCACCCAAGGCGCCCATTCCTTTCAACAAACGTCGGCGTGACGGTTCACTCACGCCGTTTTCATTTTCTTGCTGCATAGTGCTTAATCCAGACCCAGAACACCGCGTAATTGTGACAAGTCTTCCGCCAGCGTCGTGATTGGCCCTTTCAGCGCATTGCGATCGGCATCGGTCAGTTTGTCATAGGTTTCAAAACCGTCTTTGGTACGGTACTTGCTCAGAATGGTATCGACTTTTTTGAAGTTCGCATCCACCTTCGCCAGCAGTTCAGCATTGGATTTTTGTAACTGCGGACGCAGGAGGTTGACAATTTTCTGCGCGCCATCGACGTTGGCCTGGAAATCCCACAGATCGGTATGGCTGTAGCGATCTTCTTCCCCACTGATTTTGCTGGCTGCGACTTCTTCGATCAGCCCAGCCGCGCCACCCACCACTTTAGACGGTGGGAAGGCCAGCTCGCTAATACGCGTTTGCAGCTCAAGGACATCACGGTTTAACTGGTCGGCGTACTTCTCCATACCTTTAGTGGAATTGTCACCAAACAGCGCCTTTTCCAGACGATGGAAGCCGGTAAATTTCGGATCGGCGGCTTTTTGTTCGTAATCATCTTCCCGCGCATCGATGCTGCCATCGAGATCGGAGAACAGTTCAGCAATCGGTTCAATACGCTCGTAGTGCTGACGCGTTGGCGCATACAGGGATTTTGCTTTTTCCACATCGCCGGCTTTAATCGCATCGGTGAAGGCTTTAGTACCCGCTACCAGTTGCGCGGTTTCAGCCGTCACGTAGGCTTTGTACTCGGTAATCGCACCGCCCAGGCTCAACAGAGCATCACTGTGCGCGGCATCCGCTGTAGCGCTTCCTTTTACGATCAATTTGCCTTTCGGGTTGGTCAACAGACCGCAGGTCATATCATATTCGCCAGGCTGCAGGTTGGCCGTCATTTTCTGGCTAAAGCCCGGCGCAATGTTTTCGCGCTCTTCAACCACCATAACGCCTTTGAGGATCTCCCACTCCAGCGCTTTCTGGCTGTGGTTCTGGATGATGAACTGCGTTTTCCCGGCGTTAACCGTGATCGTCATCGGCTCACACTGTTTATCGTTAACCGTGACTTTCACCTGCGGAATATCGGCGGCTTGTGCAGAAAAAACGGATGCAAACAGCGCGGCAATCCCTAACTGCAGCGCACTACGGCGAAAATGAAGCGTCATAACCTGGCCCTTTAAATAAGTATGTTGTAACTAAAAAGTATTCTGCATCGCGTTTTTTTTAAGGTGCGGTACGCGATGCCGTAGTGCCTGAACGCGGCGATAGTGCAAATATAATTAATGCCGGAATCAGGTAGATAAACCAGACAGCCACTTCACTCACGCTTGGCGCCTCCTGATAGCCGAAGATTCCTTCCATCAACGTGCCAAACAGCGAGTGCGTCGAAAGCACGCTGCTGATGTCAAATGCCACATCCTGAAAATGATTCCATAATCCGGCTTCGTGGAATGCGCGGATAGCCCCAGCAGCGAGTCCGGCGGCCACCAACAAAATGAACAGACTGGTCCACTTGAAGAATGCCCCGAGATTGAGACGAATACCGCCGAGGTAAATCAGATAACCCAATACCACCGCGGTTGCCAGCCCCAGCATCGCGCCCAGCGGCGGCCAGATGCCGACATCCTGCTGAAACGCCGCCAGCAGAAAGAACACCGACTCCAGCCCCTCGCGGGCGACGGCAAAAAAGACCATCATCACCAGAGCCCAGCCGTGATGGTTGCCGCGCTGTAACGCGTTATCGACAGCCTGTTCAAGCTGGACTTTGACGTTGCGTGAAACTTTACGCATCCAGAACACCATCCAGGTGAGGATCACCACAGCAATGACCGCCACGATGCCTTCGAACAGCTCCTGCTCTTTTTGCGGAAATTCCCCAGTGGTTTCGTTGATGAAAATCCCTAACGCCAGGCATAACGCCGCCGCCAGCAAAACACCAATCCACATCACACCAATCCAACGACCACGCTGAGTCCGTTTCAGGTAGCTGGCAATCAGGCTGACAATCAGCGCGGCCTCTAACCCTTCGCGCAACATAATTAGAAATGGAACAAACATGCGAAGAACCCTTAAACGTTATTCTCAGTCAACTGATGCAAAGAAAAGTAAATTACAGTGATAGTGATTATCATTACAGGAAAGAAAAACTCAAGCAGAATGTTTTGAGAATGATGACTTAATGTAAACAGTTAGTCTGGTAATGGTTAGTGTGAGTTTGAGACGGGAGCAATAAAAAAGCCCGCACGCGGCGCAATACCGATCAGTTAAGGATCGGT
>NZ_SZXM01000087.1:0-173353 GCF_005281355.1 Citrobacter sp. wls615
CCGTCTGCCTGTCGGGTCGGGGCCGAGCCTGCGTCCCTGCAGGCCATCCCCTCTGCCCGCATCCCTGCGGGCAGACCCGGTCAGCCGTCAACGACTCATCGATTTTCAGCCGGACCGGAGTCATCGCTTCAACGCTCTGACTTCCAGTTAAATCTGTTTTGCTGTTCAGACCAAAAAACTCAGATGGTGAGGTGTGGGCTGGTCCGGCTGAAAATTGCCGACGTGTTTCCGTAAGGCCGGGAGAGCCTGCATGGATGCTGGCTCAGGGCGCGCTTTGCAAGGACGCTACCTCGCGCCCGGCCCGGTAGCCTGAAGGAATAAGCGGAGGGTATTGCGCAGCAACAATTTTCCTGCCGGGAGCCGGGATTGTTAAGGGTGCGGCGATAGCACCCTTAACACGTTCACTGGCGTTCAGTGTACAGAGAAGCGATACGGCTGAGGTGAACGGAACCCTTTCTCAGAGAGAGCATGTTCATTATCCCGCCAACACATGTTGATGCTTTCTGAAACTGAGATGTTAACTGAACATGGTGAGTAGCGGGGGGGGTTATTGTCTGCCGGATGGCAGCATGGAGGGCTTATCCGACCTACACTATCTTACGTAGGTCGGATTAGCACGGTGCCATCAGGTACAAGATTACTTCTTCACGCGTCCAGGGAATTTCATTTCGCTGTAGCGAACGAAATGAGTACCTTTCGTCAGCTTGTAACCAAACCAGATAATCAGGAACAGTGGGATACCGATATAGGTTGCCATCACCCCCCCCCAGTCAATGCTGTCCTTCAGGAACGCTTCGTAGTTCTGACCCAGAGTGATGATCAGGCACAGCACGAAGGCAAAGATCGGCCCCAGCGGGAAGAAGCCAGAACGATACGGCAGATCCTTCACATCGTGTCCTTGCAGCACATAACCACGACGGAAACGATAATGGCTGATAGCAATCCCTAACCAGGCGATAAAGCCCGTCATCCCGGAAGTATTCAGCAGCCACAGGTATACGGTCTGGTTACCAAACATTGAGGTCAGGAAGCACAGCCCCGCCACCACCGTAGTTGCATACAGTGCATTACGCGGCACACCACCTCGAGACAGTTTGGCGAAAATACGCGGCGCTTTACCGTCACAGGCCAGGGTGTAAAGCATACGTGTAGAAGCATACATCCCGGAGTTACCCGCAGACAGTACCGCCGTCAGGATAACCGCGTTCATTACCGCCGCCGCAGACAGCAGACCCGCGTGCTGGAATACCAGCGTGAACGGGCTAACGCTAATGTCTTTCACATCGTTACGCAGCAGGCTTGGATCGGTGTACGGAATGATCAGGCTGATAATCAAAATCGCGAACACATAGAACAGCAGGATTCGCCAGAACACCTGACGCACCGCGCGTGGAATATTCTTCTCAGGATCTTCCGATTCCCCTGCCGCGATACCGATAAGCTCAGTTCCCTGGAAAGAGAAGCCGACAATCATCGCCACGCCAATCATCGCGGCAAAACCACCGGCAAACGGCGCATCACCGGTCGTCCAGTTGCTCCAGCCTACCGGCTGAGCACCTTTGAAGATACCGACAATCATCATCACGCCAACCACGATAAAGATAATCACGGTGGTTACTTTGATCAGTGAGAACCAGTACTCCGCTTCGCCAAACCCGCGCACGGAAATGTAGTTCAGCAGGAAGATAACGCCGAGAAACAGTGCACTCCAGATCCAGCCTGGCGTGTCCGGGAACCACCAGCTCATCACCAGCTGTGCGGCCACCAGGTCAACGGCAATTGTCACCGCCCAGTTGTACCAGTAGTTCCAGCCCAGCGCGAAGCCGAAGCCTTCTTCTACATAGTTCTGACCGTAGGTGGAGAACGAACCAGAAACCGGCATATAGGCAGCCAGTTCACCGAGACTGGTCATCAGAAAATACACCATCAGACCAATCAAAATATACGAGAACAACGCGCCGCCAGGACCCGCCGCAGAAATAGTTGCACCAGATGCAACGAAAAGACCTGTACCGATGGAGCCTCCGATGGCAATCATCGTCAGGTGACGCGCCTTCAGTTCACGACGTAGCGTGGGCGCTTCTGTGGTTTTAGTTTCGGAAACCATGTGAAAATGCTATCCATCCAAAAAATGAGGCGCGATTGTAGCAGACGAAACGGCTTTCTTCCGGCACAAATGCACTGTTATAAGAGACCTTCATGACTGGCCGCGGATTATAAGTAAAGCAGAAAATGGGCGGAGCATGGCGGTGAAGACGAAACCGCCATTATGCATAGAGGTGATATTACGCCAGTGAGGGCGTTATTCGCCCTGCGCAACCTGGTCGCTGTAATGTAAAAAGCGCGTAATGGCGTTAGAGAGATGTTTTTGTCGATGATGAACGCGCCAGAGCGTGCGAACTAAACGCGGCAGCGGCACGGGAACTTCACTCAGCGTGCCCGCCTGTAACTGTTCTGCAATGACTCGACGCGACAAACAGCTGATACCGAGTCCATGGCGCACCGCATGCTTAATGGCCTCGGAGTTACCCAACTCCATCGCCATCTGGAATCTCGGCAGATGCGATAGCAACAGGTAATCTACCAGTTCACGCGTACCGGAACCTCGCTCACGTAAGATCCACGGCGAAGCAGCCAGTTGATCCAGCGTCACGGGGCCTTTTGTTAGCGGCGAAGACGGGGCGGCAAACACCACCAGTTCGTCCTCCAGCCATGGTTCAGAGATAATTTCTGTGCTGTGGCACGGCCCTTCGATCAACCCAATATCTACGCGAAAATCCAGGACAGCGTTGATCACATCCTGGCTGTTACCCACGCTCAGCTCCAGCGGCAAATCCGGGAAATCATGGCGATAACGGGCGATCATGGCGGGCAAAATATAGTTGCCAATGGTGCTACTGGCATAGACGCGAATCGCGCCATTATCCTCACGAAAAAGCTGTTCGATTTCTATCGTTTGCTCAAGTAACGCCAACGCGCGCGGGTAGAGTAAGCGCCCGTGCTCATTGACCACCAACCGCTTGCCAACGCGATCAAACAGCTGTACGCCAAGCTGCCCTTCCAGATCGGTAAGCGCCGCACTCACTGCCGACTGCGACAATGCCAGCATGACAGATGCCTGGGTTGTCGAGCCGCTTTTCAGTACCTCAGCAAACACTTCAAGTTGTCGCAGGGTGATATGCATAGTCGTTTTCCACCGGATATCCGTTACTTATACCCTAAATAATTCGAGTTGCAGGAAGGCGGCAAGAGAGAGCATCCCCGGGAGCGTACTTAAGTACGTGACTGGGGTGAACGAGCGCAGCCAACGCACATGCAACTTGAAGTATGACGGTTATACCACTTATATAGATTAATTATAAATATATAATCAATTTTATTTTTAAACCACATCGCCGTACTCTTTTACCCAGATAAAGGAGAAGGATATGACAGAACTCACCTTACAGACTCATCGTCGTACAGCGTGGCATTTTATTCCGGGGCTTGCCCTGAGTGCAGTTATCACTGGGGCCGCCTTATGGGGGGGATCCATTCCCGCCGTCGCTGGTGCCGGGTTCAGCGCCCTCACCTTAGCCATCTTGTTTGGGATGGTTATCGGCAACACCGTGTATCCACAAATCTGGAAAAGCTGCGATGGCGGCGTGCTGTTTGCCAAACAACATTTATTACGCCTGGGGATTATCCTCTACGGTTTCCGCCTCACCTTCGCGCAAATTGCTGACGTCGGCGTCAGCGGTATCGTAATTGATGTGTTAACGCTCAGCAGCACCTTTATGATTGCCTGCTTCCTGGGGCAGAAAGTGTTTGGTCTGGACCGACACACCAGTTGGCTGATTGGCGCGGGGAGCAGCATTTGTGGTGCCGCCGCCGTGCTGGCAACTGAACCAGTGGTGAAAGCGGAAGCCAGTAAAGTGACGGTTGCCGTCGCCACCGTGGTCATCTTCGGTACTATCGCTATCTTCCTGTATCCGGCGATGTATCCGCTGTTGGCGCACTGGTTTAGTCCAGAAACCTACGGCATTTACATTGGCTCCACCATGCATGAGGTTGCGCAGGTTGTTGCCGCCGGACACGCCATTAACCCGGATGCTGAAAACGCCGCGGTGATTGCCAAAATGCTGCGCGTCATGATGCTGGCGCCGTTCCTCATCCTGTTGGCCGCACGAGTAAAACAACTGTCTCCGGCAACAGGTGGTGAGAAGAGCAAAATCACTATTCCATGGTTTGCCATCCTGTTCATTGTGGTGGCGATTTTTAACTCTTTCCACCTGCTGCCGCAGTCGGTAGTGAGTATGCTGGTGACGCTGGATACCGTGCTGCTGGCAATGGCAATGGCCGCACTGGGGCTAACCACTCACGTGAGCGCCCTGAAAAAAGCCGGTGCCAAACCGTTACTAATGGCGCTACTGCTGTTTGTCTGGTTGATTGTGGGTGGTGGTGCGATTAACGTCGCTATCCACGCGCTGATGGCATAAACGATCACGACTCACTTCCCTTAACCCGCTATACTCTCCCCTTTTGAGTATGGCGGGTTTAATTTATGAAATATATTGGAGCGCACGTAAGCGCCGCTGGCGGTCTGGCTAACGCCGCTATTCGGGCCGCAGAAATTGAAGCTACCGCATTCGCCCTGTTCACCAAAAATCAGCGTCAGTGGCGCGCCGCGCCGCTGACCACTGAAATCATTGATGATTTCAAGTCTGCTTGCGAGAAGTATCACTATACTTCCGCCCAGATCCTGCCTCACGACAGCTATCTGATTAACCTCGGTCACCCGGTCAGCGAGGCACTGGAAAAGTCACGCGATGCGTTTATCGATGAAATGCAGCGTTGTGAGCTGCTCGGTTTATCGCTGCTCAACTTTCATCCGGGCAGCCATTTGATGCAGATCCCGGAAGATGAATGTCTGGCGCGTATTGCTGAATCTATCAACATCGCCCTCGCTCAGACCCAGGGGGTTACGGCAGTTATCGAAAATACCGCCGGACAGGGCAGCAATCTCGGATTTAAGTTTGAGCACCTTGCCGCCATTATTGATGGTGTTGAAGATAAATCCCGTGTTGGCGTCTGTATTGATACCTGCCACGCTTTCGCTGCCGGTTACGATTTACGTTCCGTCGAGGAATGCGAAAAGACGTTTGCGGAATTTGAACGTATTGTCGGTTTCAACTATTTACGGGGTATGCACCTGAACGACGCCAAGAGCACCTTTGGCAGTCGCGTCGACCGCCACCACAGCTTAGGTGAAGGGAATATTGGCCACGACGCTTTCCGTTGGATCATGCAGGATAGTCGTTTTGACGGCATTCCGCTGGTGCTGGAAACGATTAATCCGGATATCTGGGCAGAAGAGATTGCCTGGCTGAAAGCCCAGCAAACAGAACAAGCGGTGGCGTAATTATGAACGACAGGGAAAAGCAGATCCTTAAGATCCTGCGTCGCAATCCGTTGATTCAGCAGAATGAAATCGCCGATATTCTGCAGATAAGCCGTTCACGCGTCGCTGCGCATATTATGGATTTGATGCGTAAAGGCATGATCAAAGGTAAAGGTTATATCCTTACCGAACAGGATTATTGCGTGGTTGTCGGGGCAATCAACATGGATATTCGTGGTGTTGCAGACATCCACTATCCTCAGGCTGCTTCTAATCCTGGCAGCATTCACTGCTCGGCAGGCGGCGTAGGACGCAACATCGCCCACAACCTGGCGCTGCTGGGCCGTGACGTTCACTTAATTTCCGCTGTTGGCAGCGATTTCTATGGGGAAACATTGCTGGAACAAACGCGTCAGGCCGGTGTAAACGTTGCAAGTTGCATACGCCTGCATGGGCATAACACCTCAACCTACCTGTCGATCGCTAATCAGCAGGAAGAAACCGTACTGGCAATTAACGATACCCATATCCTGCAGCAATTAACGCCACAGTTGCTGAACGGGTCGCGAGATTTGATCCGCCATTCCGGTGTCGTACTGGCAGATTGCAATCTGACCGCCGAAGCCATTGAGTGGGTCTTTACGATTGCTGATGATATTCCCGTATTCATTGACACCGTTTCAGAGTTCAAAGCGGCAAAAATGAAGACATGGTTTAAGCGTATTCATACGCTTAAACCAACGCAGAAAGAGCTGGCGATTTTGTGGGGCCAACCTATCCATTCAGATGCTGATCGCATACTGGCCGTCAATAGTCTGCATCAGCAAGGTGTAAAACGGATCTTTGTCTGCCTGGAAGATGATTCCGTTTTTTGCAGCGAAAAGGACGGAGAACAGTTTTTACTGACACCTCCTGATCATACGATCGTAGACAGTTTTGGCGCCGATGACGCTTTTATGGCGGGATTGCTGTACAGCTTTCTGGAAGGTAGCGAGTTTCGTGAAAGCGCTCACTTTGCCATGGCCTGCGCGGCATTATCGCGAGCCAGCGTCAGCATCAACAACCCAACCCTCTCGGCAGATAACGCCTTATATTTGCTGCAAACAGCTTAAATGTAATGCCGGATAGCGCCACGCTTATCCGGCATTGCTCTCACTATGCTATACCGATAAAGAAACCCGCTATGGTGGCGCTCATCAGGTTTGACAGCGTTGCTGCTGCCAGCGCGCGCATTCCAAGCTGCGCGATTTCTGGAGCACGCTGTGGCGCTATCGCCGAAAATGCGCCGACAACAACACCAATCGAACCAAAGTTAGCGAACCCGCACAGCGCAAACGAAATAATCGCAATGGTCTTCACATCCAGTGTCCCGCCGGTTTGCAGATACGGCGAGAAGTTGAGATACGCGACAAACTCGTTGATTGCCAGCTTCTGACCAATCAGGCTACCTGCCAGCGTCGCATCGCTCCAGTCCACGCCCATAATCCAAGCCAGCGGTGCAAGTAGCCAGCCGAAGATTCCTTCCAGGGTGGCGTGACCAAAACCAAACCAACCACCAATTCCGCCGATAATGCCGTTAATCAGCGCGATAATGGCGACAAATGCCATTACTACCGTCGCCACGCCTGCGGCAATTTTCAGCCCGGTCATCGCCCCGCTCGCCGCTGCTTCGATGATGCTTTTCGGCGGCGTTTCGGTAAATGACAGGTTCTCAAAGGTGACGCGAGATTCTTCAGTTGCCGGACTCAGCATACGCGCAAATAAAATACCACCAGGGATTGCCATCAACGATGCCGCCAGCAGATAGTCAATCGGAACGCCCATTCCAGCGTAACCAATCATCATTGAGCCAGCAATCGAGGCCATCCCGCTACAGATAGCGGTAAATAGCTCATTGCGATTCAGCCGGTCAATAAACGGTTTGACGATCGCCGGGATCTCGTTTTGCCCGAGGAAAATCGTGGTTACTGCGACAAATGACTCGATCTTACTGATGTTCAACGCTTTCTGGAAAATACCGCCAAGGATGCGGATCAACAGCCCCATCACGCCAATGTAGTAGAGTAGACTGATCAGCGCGGTCACAAAAATGATGGCCGGGAGCACCCGAAAGGCGAAGATAAACCCGGCTCCGTCAAACAGCACATCCATTTTTGGCCCGACCAGGGAGCCAAAGATAAATGCACTACCCGCGTCACTGTATGACATCACCTTGTGGACACCGAGCGCGGCCTGTTCAACCAGCCATTTCCCCGGCGGGAAATAGAGCATAATGCCGCCGATTGCAATTTGCAGCACCAGTGCTGCCCCGACCGTACGCAGACTAATACGCTTTTTATTTACTGACAGCAGAAACGCGATAGTCAGTAATACCACCATACCCACAACACTTCTCATTATATCCATAATGAAATTCCCTTCATGCCAGGAAACCCGGCGTTACCGCCAGGTTTTGGTAGGTTTGCTATCCGCGGGCGACCGCATTCTGCCCGGAAAATTTGGTCAGGCGAGGCGTTGATACTCCTTCGCAATTTCACAAGCCAGTACCGCGTTGTTGAACACCAGCTGAATATTTGATTTCAGGCTGTCACCACCGGTCAGCTCCGCAACGCGCGCCAGCAGGAACGGCGTACTCTCTTTGCCCACAACACCCTGCTCTTCCGCTTCTTTTACCGCCCGATCGATTGCCGCATTAATTTTCTCTTCAGCCATCGCAAACTGCTCTGGGATTGGGTTTGCAACAACCAGACCGCCATCGAGACCTGTCTGCCATTTCACCGCCATGGCACGGGCAATCTCTTTTGCGCTGTCCAAACGAATACTGACCTCAAACGGACTGGTTCGGCAGAAAAATGCCGGCAACGCGTTGGTCTGATATCCAATTAACGGCACGCCAAAGGTTTCTAAATATTCGGTCGTTAAACCGAGATCAAGAATAGATTTCGCGCCGGCACAAATTACCGTGACATTGGTATGCGCCAGTTCTTGCAGATCCGCGGAAATATCAAAGGTATGTTCAGCACCACGATGAACACCACCAATCCCGCCCGTTGCAAATACTTTAATTCCAGCCAGGGAGGCAATAATCATGGTTGAGGCAACTGTCGTCGCACCATTTTTTCCTGCAGCAACCACAAATGGTAAATCACGACGACTGACTTTAGTAACGCTATGTCCCTCTCTCCCAAGCAACTCAATTTCATCTTTGCTTAAACCAACTTTCATTACCCCGCCAATAATAGCAATGGTCGCAGGAACTGCCCCATGTTTACGAATAGTTTCTTCGACTTCAATAGCGGTCTGGGCATTCTGCGGAAATGGCATACCATGAGAAATAATGGTTGATTCGAGGGCAACAATCGGTTTTTTACCGTTTAATGCTTCCTGTACTTCTGGAGATATTTGTAATAATTCAGAGGAAAGAGTTAATTCAGACATTCTGTGTTCTCCACGATTGAGATAACATTCGCAACAGACAAATCAGGGTTATTGGTATATTCACAGGCTAACGCCATTGATGAACAACCCTGCGCAAATCGAACCGAATCAATAAAGGGCATGCCGTCTACCCAGCAGGAAGCCAGTCCCGCCATCATCGCATCGCCAGCCCCAGTAACATTAATGACGTGAGTTTTAATCGGCAGCGACCAACCGCAATCCCCCGCAATATCACTGTAATAAACTCCATCACCGCCCATACTGAGCACCAGGCGATTTAAGCCGCGATCGTGAAACCAGGCGGCAACTTTGCCAACATCATCACGCCCGGAAAGCGCAATACCGCTCAGCGTTTCGGCTTCAAGCCGGTTAGGTTTGAGGGTGTGAATTTGTCCAAGCCGCTCACGAATTTTGACGCACTTCCATGCCGATACCGGGTCGACAAACACCGGAACATCTCCGGCATTTTCCAGTACCCATGCCAGGGCATCTTCGCTGATATTGCAATCGGCGACGATAACTTTCGCCTGCCGAATAAAATCATGCTGCTGCGATAAAAAACCCGGTGAAATATGTTCAGTGATACTCATATCATTAATGGCAACCAGCATTTCACCGGTGTTATCAAGCAGAGATAAATAACTCGATGTATTCTCTCCAGGAACGATAAGACACTTATCAACATGTACTCCGGATAGATTAGTTTGCGCCAATAACGATTGACCATAAAAATCATTACCAACCGCAGTCAGTAACCACGAATTTTTACCCAGCAGCGCGAGATTATGTGCAATGTTGCGTCCAACTCCGCCGGGGGTGAATTTTATCTTTCCTGGATTCGAATCCGCATAATTTAGAGAAGCATGCGAATACCCAGCAACATCCATATTGGCCGAGCCAATAGTTACTATGTATTCCTTTTCACGCATAGCACGTCCCCTGGCAATTATCTTGCCACTAATGAGTTCGTTAAGAATAACCACCGCCACACACAAAATTATTAGAGCATATGTTCAATATCTAACATGTGTTTATAGTAAGCAGGTTTTTGACAAAGTAAACCCATCTGCAAGATCTAAAACCAATAGATATGAACAGAATCACAATTTTTTATAGATACAGTTTGTAAGGGAGAGAGGAAATGAGAGGCAGTACACAAATTAAGCAGACTAAAAAGTATAACTCCGGCATAACCGGAGATTTTTCAGATGCGCCTGGCAAGCTGGCGCGTCTCAGGTAAGCGAAACCAGGTCCTCTGGCATATGGTTGTACAAAATACGCCAGAAATGTTCAGCCGTTTTATTCAATCGCGTGTCCATCCGGTAAATATAGGCCTGAATTGGCACCATCAGCTCAGGTGTCTCCAGACGCACCAGACGCTTATCACGCAGCTCGTTGACGATCGACCACGCTGGTAGCCAGGCGATGCCATGCCCATCCAGCGCCATGTTTTTCAACAACTCACTCATCGAAGACATAAACAACGTACGTGCTGAAATGCCGCCTACTTCCGCCAACTGACGGTTTACCAATCTTCCCATGTAGGATGTGCTGGTATAGTTCAGAATCGGCGCCTGCGGCTGATAGATATCAAACAACGCGTTCCCCTGACCATCGGTGGCACAGACGGGATAAAGCTCAGACTCAAAAACCTTCAAGCCACAGAAAGGTGACTGCATTAAATCTTCATCACGAAACGAGATAATAAAATCACTTTTCCCCTCGCGCAGGGTATTCACCGCTTGCACCACATCAATCGCCTCGACGTGCCAGACAAATTCTTCCCCCCAGGCCGCCATTGAATGCACTAACCGGGGCAACATGGTCAGCGACAAAGAATGCGCTGCCGCGATTTTTATATTGGGTACCCCAAGCAGATTGTGACCACTGAGTTCGTCCAGATTACATTCCAGCTGTTGTAGCAGGCTACGCGTTTGCGAATGGAATAACTTACCCTCCTCCGTGAGTTGTAGCGGTGTCGTCGTGCGATCAAACAGCTGCACCCCCACGGCTGATTCGAGCGCTTTGATCCTCCGGCTAAATGCCGGCTGAGATATATTGCGCTCCTCCGCAGCCTGGGAAAAATGACGGCATGCCTCCAGCGTCAGAAAATCATATAACCATTTTGTCTCAATATTTTTCATACCTGTCACACGGATGTTTAAATATGTTGATGAGCCTAAAAACATCATGCCTGAAGAATTCCAGAGATGATATTGACGATCAGCCCACGATGATTCGTTTTTTGCATCAAACCTTCGTTTTTGACATTAACATGTCAGCGTCACCCTTCAGCCACAACCCTACTCTGCTTGCAGAACTTCAGGCTTGCCACGCTATCCTAACCCCATAGGATGGCGTAAAAAACTACAGTCATGCAGTTTTTGCATTAAGACAAACATTATTGCATTTCTCCTCGCAACGCTCTGCTGTTAAACATTAGGGCAAGACAAAACACAGCCTGAATATTATTTAACGGTGAAATGAGGTATATATCGTGAAAGGTTTAATTGGTGTACTTGGTGGTATGGGACCTGCTGCAACCGTCGATCTATTTAATAAATTCGTCACCTTTACCGCAGCGCAACGCGATCAGGAACATATCCCACTATTTATTTCATCCATTCCTGATATACCCGACCGAACTGACGCATTAATGCGTCATGGTAATTCCCCTCTTCCGGCCATGCGCGATTATATGCATAAACTCGAAGATGCTGGCGCGGAGTGTATTGTGATCCCGTGTAATACCGCCCACTTTTGGTTTAAAGAGTTAAAAGAATCCTGTCATACAGAGTTGCTCAGTATTGTGGAGACAACCCTTAGTGAGGTTAGAAACTGCGGAAAATCGCGCATCGGACTGCTTGCCACCAACGCCACGTTGTACATGGGCCTTTACCAAAAAGGTATAGAATCTCTTGGGTTAACCTGCGTCAGCCCTGATTCCTCCAGCCAGGAAAAAGTAATGGAAAGCATTTATTGCCTGAAAGCTGGCGATGTTAAGCAAGCACAAAAATTAATGAATGAACAGGCTGAAGCACTTTTCTCACGCGGCGCGGAAGTCATCGTTCTGGGATGTACTGAAGTTCCCGTCATCCTTGCTGAAGCCATCAAGAAATCACCAGCCAAATATATTGATTCAACCGGTTCGTTGGTTCGTGCCGGAATCAAGTGGTATGAAAAACGCGTTGGAAAAAGCCACCTTCTGGCGCAATAAAAAAACCACCATTTAATCATCACATTTAATAAAAGCCATTCTTATAGCAAATTATTATCTGGCGGAGGCCATTATGCTTTGGTTGGAAATTATCGTAGTATTGGGCGCAATATTTTTCGGTATCCGCCTCGGCGGAATTGGTATCGGTTTATGCGGCGGGCTGGGGCTGGCTATTTTAACCCTGGGATTTGATCTAAAAATTGGCTCACCGCCTGTGGACGTCATTCTTATTATTATGACGGTGGTTGTGGCGGCATCAGCGCTACAGGCAGCCGGAGGCATGGATTATCTGGTACGCATTGCCGGCAACTTTATGCGTCGTAATCCTAAATATATCAATGTCATTGCACCGATTATCACCTGGTCGATGACCATAATGGCGGGAACAGGTTTCATTGTATTTTCAACCCTGCCGGTGATTGCAGAAGTTGCGAAAGAGTCGGGTATCCGCCCTTCTCGTACGCTCGCAGGCTCCGTAGTGGCATCCCAGGTAGCGATATCCGGCTCGCCGATCAGCGCCGCAATGGCCGCGATGTTGACCATCATGGAAGGTAACGGCATCAGCTTTATCCAGGTTATGGCCGTATGTCTGCCAGCCTCGTTTGTTGCCGCGATGGTTGGCGCATTCATCGCTTCACGCCAGGGGTGTGAGCTTGAAGACGATGAGGTCTATCTGGAACGCCTGCAGAAAGGGCTGGTGCGTAAATACGAAGGGCAAAACAGTATCACGCCGGGTGCAAGGCTTTCCGTCGCCCTGTTTATGCTGGCCACGGTGCTCATCGTTATTCTTGCCGCATTCCCTCAGTTACGTCCGGGGTTTGACGCTGGCAACCCAATGAATACGCGGGATATCATTATTATCTGCATGCTGGCTGCCGCTTGCCTGATGGTGGTGCTGTGCAAAACATCTACAGATGCCATTGTCCTGACGTCCACTTTTCGCGCCGGGATGAGTTCGCTGGCAGTCATTCTCGGCATTGTTACGCTGGGAACCACGTTCATTGACGCGCACCTGGCGGAAATTAAGGACATCGCAGGCAATATTCTGCAGGCCTACCCGATGCTGTTGGCTCTGGTATTGTTTGGCACCTGCGCGTTGCTCTATTCACAGGGAGCCACCACGCCGTTGATTATCCCGCTTGCCGTCGCACTTGGCGTTCCCACCTGGGCTATTCTGGCTTCCTATGTGGCTGTGACCGGCGTATTTGTTCTACCAACGTACCCGACCTCACTGGCGGCTATGGAGTTCGACACCACCGGGACAACGCGCGTAGGTAAGTATGTCTTAAACCACCCGTTTATGTTGCCGGGACTGGGTGGGATAGTCGCTGGCGTTGCTTTTGGTTTCATCATCGCGCCAATGATTGCCTGAGCCGTCTTATTCAGGGGCGCGACAGAGATATCGCCCCTGAATGATTCTCTACTCATTTGCCCCGACTCACCACATCAATACCGTCTTACCTTTATCTATTTGCTTCACATCGCTGCTTTTAATCACGCGGTGATAGCCATAGGCGTCAGCATATTTTGTCAGTCCTGTCTCGGGGTCTTGCTCAGGCTTGCCTTGCGTCTCTATTGTTGAACCTGACGTTGTTGTCATCACCCAGGTAGTTGAACACCCCGTTAGCAGCAGCGTCGCGAGTGACAGAACAGCAAAAATGGGCGCTTTTTTCATATTCGATTTCCATGACCAGTTTGATTTAAAGGCACTTTATCGAATTTGCTTAAGGCAGGATGGATTATTGTGGCGATGCTGTAACGGTAAGGGTTAATGCATAAAAAAAGGGCAGAGATTTCTCTGCCCTGGATTTCAGTTCTTAATCAGGCCGCCTTTGCCACAACCTCTGCTTCCGGGCGCTTCAGCACCGCGTAGGAGAGACCGGCTACCAGCGTACCGGCAATAATGGCCAGCAGGTAGCCAACCACCGGCGTAATTGCGCCAGGGATTAACAGCACGAACAGACCGCCGTGTGGCGCCATCAGCTTAGCCCCTACCGCCATGGAGAGAGCACCGGTAATTGCGCCGCCAACGATACAGCAAGGCAGAACGCGCATCGGGTCACGCGCGGCAAATGGGATTGCGCCTTCGGTGATAAAGCACAGGCCCAGCACCAGCGCAGCTTTACCGCCCTCTTGCTGTGCTTTGTCGAACTTACGACGTGCAACCAGCGTTGCCAGACCCAGCGCCAGCGGAGGTACCATCCCCGCAGCCATAATGGCAGCCATCGGCGCATAAGTTTGCGTACTCAGCAGACCTACACCGAAAGCATACGCCGCTTTATTAACCGGGCCGCCCATATCGGTACACATCATGCCGCCAAGAATCGCACCGAGCAGTACCGCATTCGCCGTACCCATGGTTTGCAGCCAGTGGGTCAGACCTTCCAGAATGCCCGCTACCGGTTTACCGATCAGGTAGATCATGGCCAGGCCCACCACCAGGCTTGAAAGCAGTGGAATGATCAGAATCGGTTTCAGCGCTTCCATACTCTGCGGGAGTTTCAGTCTGGTACTAATGAGCTTCGCCACATAACCGGCAAGGAAACCGGCAATAATCCCGCCAATAAAGCCAGAACCAGTGCTCACTGCCAGCATACCGCCGATAAGACCTGGCGTCAGACCCGGACGGTCAGCAATGGAAAATGCAATATAACCCGCCAGAACCGGCACCATCAACGCAAAGGCTGAACCACCGCCAATCTGCATCAGCGCCGCCGCCAGCGTGCCCTGCTCTTTAAACGCTTCAATACCAAAGGCGAATGAGAGCGCAATACACAGACCGCCAGCGACCACCATCGGCAGCATATAAGACACACCCGTCAGCAGGTGACGATACGCGCCAGCGCTCTCTTTCTTACCTTCGGTTGCCGCAGACTGCGCCTTGCCGGTTGGCTGATACGGCGTAGCTTCTTCCAGCGCTTTGTCCAGCTCCTGCTTCGTTTTCTTCAGCGCCAGGCCAGTAGACGTGCGGTACATTGGTTTTCCGGCAAATTTGGCCAGATCAACTTCAATGTCAGCCGCCACAATCACCAGATCCGCTTGAGCCACCTCTTCCGGGGTAATGGCATTGCCTGCCCCGACCGAGCCACGGGTTTCAACCTTCACCCACCAGCCACGTTTTTTCGCTTCTGTTTCAATAGCTTCAGCAGCCATAAACGTATGGGCAACGCCGGTCGGACACGCCGTCACCGCCACCACACGTTTTGGACCACTGCTGGCCACAGGCGCTGTCGCAACCGGGGCGCTGTAAGGTTTTGCATGGCCTTTCGCTTCGCTGAGGAAGAGTTCAGGATGCGCAACCGCACGACCGATATCGCCGAGCCAAACTTTTTTGCCGTTCAGCGAGCTGTCGGCAGGAAGCGTGTCGCCCAGAACAATCGCCAGTTCTGCATCATTCGGATTATCAATAATTTCCAGATGCGCTTTTTGCGCCGCCGCTCCAAGCAGGGTTTTCGCCATGTAAGCGCGAGCCTGGCCGAGATTAGCGTCAATAATCAGCAGCGTTTTCATTATGCCTCTCCTGCTGTCAGTTAAACGGTTTTAAGTCGACACGCGCCATCATTGCGGCCAACTGAGGACGATCGGTAATGCCCACGTTACTTTGGCTTACCGCCAGGGCGGCAACAGCCGTCGCCAGACGCAGGGTGTGTTCGCTGGACTCACGCATCAGCAGACCATAAATCAGACCGCCAACCATTGAATCACCCGCGCCCACGGTGCTGACCACCTCAACTGAGGGCGGTTTAGCAATCCACTCACCCGAAGCGTTAACCCACAGCGCGCCTTCCGCACCGAGTGAAATCACGACATGAGCAATACCCTGCTCGCGCAGCGCATGCGCAGCATCAATCACATCTTTCATTTCAGGCAGTTTACGACCCGCCCAGATTTCCAGTTCACGACGGTTTGGCTTCACCAGCCACGGCGCCGCCTTCAGACCTGCCACCAACGCTTCACGACTACTATCAAAGATAATGCACGGACACTGACTGCGCAGACGCGTCATCCAGTCGGTGAAAGCTTCCGGGCTCACGCCGGTCGGCAAACTACCGCTAACGCACACCATGTCGAACTGGCCCAGCCAGCTCAGCGAATCGTTCACAAAGCGTTCCCAGTCAGCAGGGGTAACTTCAAAGCCGGAGAAATTGAAGTCGGTGACTTCACCGTCTTTTTCGGTCAGCTTGACGTTGATACGGGTACGCCCTTGTACAACCTGAAAGCGGTTGGCAATGCCCAGCTCGCTGAACAACTGCTGAAAACCATCCTGGTTGTCTTTACCCAGGAAACCGCCCACCGTGACATCGATACCTAGATCTTTCAGGACTTTAGCGACATTAATCCCTTTCCCCGCCGCATGCAGGCCGGTGGTTTTCACCAGATTCACTTCGCCGCGTTCAATTTCCGGGCAGAAACCCACCAGGTCGTAGGCCGGGTTAAGGGTGATAGTAGCAACACGTCTGCTCATTACGCGCCCTCCCCAAGACCTGCCGCGATGGCTTCGCCAATCGCTTTCAGCGCCTGTTCAGCATCCTCGCCCTGGGCGGTAAAGCGCAGGTGATGTCCTTTTTTCACGCCTAATGCCACAACTTTCATCAGACTGCGTCCATTTGCCGGTTTGCCGGTTCCATCGAGATTTGTCACGGTAATTTCACTGTTAAATTGTTTAATCGTATTCACCAGCATGGTGCCCGGACGGGCGTGCAAACCATGCTCATTGCGCACAACAAATTCGGCGCTCAGTACATCATCAGTTAAGGCGTCATCGCTGGTCAGCAGCGCCAGTACCGTTGCCGCATCCGCTTTCAACAAACGGTCAGCTTTATTGTTCAGCAGCAGATCGCCAAGGCGCTTCAGCACTGCAACCGGTTGATCGTCATTCATCGCGACGGTCACCAGCAGGGCTGCCGCATCCCCCTGGACATCAAACGCCGTAGCTGCACGGCTGACCGCAACGGCGCTGCGCACGTTGCCTTCAGCACAGTCATTCAGCCAGATACCCTGACCGAGATTCATCGGCTGCTCATTGATGGCTCTGGCGACAAATGCGGCATCAACCGCGCCGACCTCTTTCAGCCGCGCGGCGTTGAGCGCCTGCAGCGTAACCAGCGAGCTGGCAACGACGTCCAGCGACAGCGTTTCGTTATCAAGCTTTAATTGTTCGCTCTGCTTTTCGCCCATCAGCAACGCGCGTAGCTCTTCCGCCGTGGTCGCTGATTTCAGCTGTTCAGCAACGGAGTCATCACTCAACACATGCGTCAGCTGACGCAGTAAACCGAGGTGCTCATCAGAGCTGGCGGCAATACCTATCGCCACATACGCGACCTGCCCTTCGCCCCAGGTCACGCCCTGCGGGAACTGAAACACCTGCACACCGGTTTTCAGCACCCGATCGCGCGTGTCCGTCGTCCCGTGAGGAATAGCAATACCGTTGCCAAGAAACGTGGACGTTTGTTGTTCACGCGCCAGCATGCCATCGATGTAGCCTTCCGCAACGTTACCCGCCTGCACTAAGGCCGCGGCAACCTGGCGAATAGCCTCTTCTTTATTCCCGGCCTGTTCGCCCGGGTGAATATCCTGAACAGATAACTGGAACATGGTTCTCCTCTCCCGCTGAATTGAAACGATTCAGCCAACATGAGAAAAAAGGCGTCACCTGACTCCATCAGTTATGGCAAGATGACGCTGAAACGTTTCAAGAAGTCTTGATCTTTTTTCTTCAGCACACAAGTAAAGTTGACAAATTACTTGCTGAATTTAGAGATAACGCACATTTTCTCCCGGGGAGAGATAAAATTGCTGAAGCAAAAATGGCGTCAGCGTGTCAGATTCAGCAACATCAGCAAACAGCATTCTTTGACTAAAATGCTATTTTGATTTTTGATGCCGATTTTGATTTGGCTACCTGTTTATTTTCTGGCAAGCAGCGTAAACTCCGCGTCTCTTCACATCATTGATATCAAAACATGCATAACACCCCCGTAGCCGCCACACCTAAGGCGTTCGATTTAACGTCTGCGGCGTTCCTGCTTGTCGCATTTCTGACGGGTATCGCCGGCGCTTTGCAGACACCAACGCTGAGTCTTTTTCTGACCGATGAAGTCCATGCCCGTCCCGGTATGGTCGGGTTCTTTTTTACCGGCAGCGCAGTAATCGGTATCCTGGTGAGTCAGTTTCTGGCCGGGCGATCGGATAAAAAAGGCGACCGCAAAAACCTGATTGTCTTCTGTTGTGTGCTGGGCATGCTGGCCTGCGTGCTGTTTGCCTGGAACCGCAACTATTTTATTTTGCTGTTTGTCGGCGTCTTCCTCAGCAGCTTTGGTTCAACCGCCAACCCGCAAATGTTTGCTCTCGCTCGCGAGCATGCCGACCGTACAGGCCGGGAAGCGGTCATGTTCAGCTCAATTTTACGTGCGCAGGTATCGCTGGCCTGGGTAATTGGCCCGCCGCTGGCCTACGCACTGGCAATGGGATTTAGCTTCACGGTGATGTACCTCAGCGCGGCGGTTGCTTTTATTGTCTGCGGCGCAATGGTTTGGCTGTTCTTACCGTCGATGAGTAAAAATGTGCCTCTCGCCACTGGCGTGGTGGAGGCGCCACGGCGCAATCGTCGCGACACACTGCTCCTTTTTGTTATCTGCACATTAATGTGGGGGACCAATAGCCTCTATATCATTAATATGCCGCTGTTTATTATCAACGAACTGCATCTGCCGGAAAAACTGGCGGGTATCATGATGGGCACCGCTGCCGGGCTGGAAATCCCGACCATGTTGATTGCCGGATACTTTGCGAAGCGTCTGGGCAAGCGACTGTTGATGCGAATTGCCGTCGTCGCCGGCTTTTTCTTTTATGCCGGTATGCTGTTGGCCCACTCTCCGGCGTTATTGCTTGGTTTACAGCTGCTGAACGCGATTTATATCGGCATCCTTGGCGGGATTGGCATGCTCTATTTCCAGGATTTGATGCCAGGACAAGCAGGTTCAGCCACGACCCTTTATACGAATACCATTCGCGTAGGCTGGATTATTGCCGGATCGTTGGCCGGTATTGCCGCTGAAATCTGGAATTATCACGCAGTGTTCTGGTTTGCGCTGGTGATGATCGTCGCCACCATCGTGTGCCTGGCGCGCATAAAAGATGTTTAAGGCGCGGTCAGCGATTCAAGCTCAATAAGATACAGCATGGCCTGGTGCGTCGTCTTCCCACACATTTCCGCACTGGGCTGCAAACCGGCACATACTTTTGGCCGCAGCGGCGAAGCAAAAATTTTACAGCGCAATGATTCATCCAACTGAACGCATGGTGTATTAGCGGGTTTGCCATCAGGCATACCGGGGATGGGACTGGAGATTGAAGGCGCGGTGCAGCATGCACCACAATCCGGACGGCATTCCATACAGTATTCTCTTTATCGTGAACCATCGGATTGGGCGAGAAGCGCACAGTAACACCTTTTTTGCACCAGCAAAAGCATCAATTCCACTTGCCTGAATGCCCCAGCGCGAGTAGTTTTACGCGATATTTTAGACACTCCTCACTACAGGATTTTTTCGATGCCAAGAGCGAACGAAATTAAAAAAGGTATGGTACTGAATTACAACGGCAAGCTGCTGATTGTAAAAGATATTGATATTCAATCGCCAACCGCACGTGGCGCCGCCACGCTGTACAAAATGCGTTTTTCTGATGTCCGTACCGGCCTGAAAGTTGAAGAGCGTTTCAAGGGCGATGATATCGTTGATACTGTCACCCTGAGCCGTCGTGGCGTTGATTTTTCCTACGTCGATGGCAATGAATATGTCTTTATGGATAAAGAAGACTATACCCCGTATACCTTCACCAAAGACCAGATTGAAGAAGAACTGTTGTTCATGCCGGAAGGCGGAATGCCGGACATGCAGGTTCTGACCTGGGACGGCCAACTGCTGGCGCTGGAACTGCCGCAAACGGTAGACCTGGAGATTGTTGAAACAGCGCCGGGCATTAAAGGGGCATCAGCAAGTGCGCGTAACAAACCTGCGACCCTGACTACCGGTCTGGTGATCCTGGTTCCTGAGTATCTGAGTGCGGGCGAAAAAATCCGTATTCATATCGAAGAACGTCGCTATATGGGCCGTGCAGACTAACTTCTGCTCCCCATTAACGACAAGGGACAGCGCTGGCTGCTGAGATAAAAATCATCCATTAACAGCGATTCCAGATACTGTTCATCCTCGCGCATAAAACTCACTATCAGGTTGACCGCCTGCGGGTAAAACCCCTGTTCATCTCGCGCCAGGCAGGCATCGCGTAGCAATGGCGCCCAGCACATCATATGGTGATGCAAAAAGTAATACTGTGCAGATACCGCCTCCTCTTTAGCAACCATCTTCGCCATCAATGCCAGTTGAATGGCGATATGATCGGATGGCTCATTTTCCCGCGCGGCCAGACCGTGTTCGATCAGCAGCACATTCATTTGCTGACGTTCTGCTGACGCGGTCGTATGCGGATAGTGCCCGGCATAGGGAGAAACTCCGCCAGGCGGTGCCAGCAGAAACAGCGAGGCGAAATCCGCGGCGAGTTCCATCTGTCGGGAATCACGACGCAAAATCCGGGTCAGACTACGCTCAAATTGCTTAACCTTGCCAGACAACCCAGGAATCGCCGCCAGTGAGATAATCCACGCCCGATTCTCGCCGTTTTCAAGGCTGGCAAGTTGCTTTTCGTCCAGCTCACGGAATAACAATTGCGAGAACCACTGGTACATGTCCGCCCGCTGCTGATGTATTTGGTTATGCTGCACTTCCCCCCTCCTCTTTTACTGTCTCCGGGCCACCGAACGCCGTTACTTGTGGGGCTTTTTGCTGGTAACGTTCGACCTCCACCAGCACGGTATGCGCTGAAGGGCCTTGTGCCAGCTGTGAAGTACCAATATCGGCGCTCAGGACATTCGGGTCGCCATAGGTGCATAACGTCCCGGCTTTTCCACCTTCCTGCGGGGAATACCACGCCCCTTCATGAATGCGGATTACGCCTGGAGTGAAATCAGGGCTAATCACCACCCCAGCCAGCACCTGACCGCGGTCGTTGAAGACGCGTGCAATATCACCTGCTTTCAGGCCACGGGCGGCGGCATCCTGCGCGCTGATATAAAGCGGTTCTCTTCCGGCAACCGCATAGGTGTTGCGAAACGCCTCGCTTGAGCACAGCTGAGAGTGCAGACGTTTATCCGGATGGCAGGATTGCAGATGCAGCGGGTATTTATTTTTTTTAGCGGAATGATTACGTTCAAACGGTTCCATCCATACCGGATGACCCGGACAGTCCTCGTAGGCAAAGCCAGCAATGGTTTTACTGTAGATTTCAATCAGACCTGAAGGCGTTCCCAGAGGATTGAGGTCTGGCTGGTCGCGAAACTCACCGTGACGCACCCACGGCTGTCCGGCCGGATATTCAATATATCCTTCACCCTGCCAGAATGTCGCAAAGTCTGGTAAAGAGACGCCGAGCGACGCACCCATCTTCACGCCTTCGTCATAGAGCGCTTGTATCCACTGCATTTCGTCACGGTTCTCGCGGTACACCGCTTCTTTGTCAAAGCGCTTACATAATCCGGCAAAAACGTCAAAATCATGCCGGGCTTCATATTGCGGTTTAACGATCTGATGCAGCGCCATCAGCCCTTTATTCGAATGCGTACCAAACTGTTCAATATCGTTGCGTTCAAAACGGGTGGTCACGGGCAGAACGATATCGGCAAATCGACACGACGCGGTCCATTGATGATCCAATACCACCACGGTTTCCAGCTTCTTCCACGCCTCGATCATGCGATTACGATCCTGCTGCGCATGGAATGGATTCGCCGCGCTGTAGATCGCCATTTTGATATCAGGCCAGGTTAACGTTTCGCCGTTAAAGGCAACCTTTTTGCCCGACTCAAGCAGACAGTCAACGATGCGTGAGGTGGGGATATGCTCCGATGCGCCGCGAAAATCCGCTTTATACTTCGCCGGTGGAGGATTCGCGATCCCTCCCAGCCCGGAGAGTACAGGTCCGGCGGATGTCACCGTACCACCGCCGTTGTAATGCCAGCCAAACCCTACGCCCCCGCCCGGCAAGCCAATTTGCCCAACCATACTGGCCAGCACCACCAGCATCCAGGGATACTGTTCGCCATGATGCATGCGTTGTACGCACCAACCGCCCATAAATTGGGTCCGGCCTTTGACCAGCAGGCGCGCGAAATCACGGATCTGCTCCGCCGTCAGGCCACAGATTTCCGCTGCCCATTCGGCATTTTTCGGCTGCTTATCACTCTCCCCAAGCAGATACGGTAAAAACTGCTCAAAACCGACGGTGTAATCGTTGATAAACGCCGTGTCATACAGTTTTTCTTCATACAGCGTATGAGCGAGTGCCAACATTAGCGCGACATCGGTTTGAGGCCGAAGCGCCAGTTGTTCGCAGCCAAGATAGTTTTGCGATTTGCTACGCACTGGATCGACGCTGATAACACGCATTTTACCCTGCGCAACCGCCTCTTTAATTTGTTGCCAATAGCCAAACGCATCGTGATCGGGGACCAGGAACTCGATCTGCAGGTTCTTGATCGGATCGCAACCCCACAGCACGATGGTGTTACTGTTCTGGATAACCAGCGGCAGCGACGTTTGCTGCTCATAAACTTCCAGCGAACCAATCACATGCGGCAAGATAACCTGCGCCGCGGCCGCAGAGTAGTCGCCGACGGTCGTCACATAGCTACCATGCAGGCCAAGTCCTCTGTCCATCGCCCCGCCCGCTTTATGGTATTTTCCCACCATTTGCCAGTCGGCCAGCCCGGTAAATA
Source organism: Citrobacter sp. wls615 (assembly GCF_005281355.1). Classification (NCBI taxonomy): domain Bacteria; kingdom Pseudomonadati; phylum Pseudomonadota; class Gammaproteobacteria; order Enterobacterales; family Enterobacteriaceae; genus Citrobacter; species Citrobacter sp. wls615. Next base: position 22,870 of record NZ_SZXM01000087.1, read on the forward strand.
CCCCCGATGAGCCGTAGGTTTTTTGTACCCGTTCCAGCTCTTCGTAAAACAGATCCAGCGCCTGATCCCAGCTTACCCGCACAAAACGATTATCTCCGCGCTGGCTGCGATCCGATTTCTCACGCTTGCGTAACCAGTCCAGACGAACCATTGGATAACGCACCCGCGACGGGTTATAGACCACTTCACGCACCGCGTTCAGCATATCGCAAGGGTATTTGTCATGTTTGAAAGGCCGGGTTTCTGTCCACTCGCCGTTGACCACTTTGGCTTCAAAAGCGCCATAATGCGAACCGGACTGGATCCACTGTTCGGGGTTTTCTCCCGCCGCCCATACTTTTGAGATCAGCGGATTCGGCGCCAGCGCACTGGCTGCGCCCACCGCCAACATACCGCTCAGAAAACGGCGGCGAGACGGGTTAAAGTCATAAATATCCATACATTTTCCTTAATTTTTGTTAGGTTCAGACACATCGCTGGCATGGGTCTGGAGGTATTTCAACAACGTACGTTCTTCCACCGGATTCAGTCGGTAATAGGTGGACATCGCTTTCAATCCGGCGATCCAGCCGTTGGCGGTATATCGGGTCGTAGGAGGAGTGCTATGACAGGCACTACAGGTGGATTGCAGCATTTGATCCGAATATTCCCAGATCGGTGCAATATCGCTGATAAGCCCCTGGGCAGAGGTCCAGGCGGTCACGCTCACCTGCTGCCATTGCTGGTGTGAGTCAGGATCGACCTGAGTTTGCAGCACTTTGACGTTAGCCATCAGAGAGTCATCCAGCACGGCCGAGAACACACGCTTACCCATATACTGGGTTATCACCCGCCCGCGTCCTTTACTTTCACGCCAGCCCGTCAGTTCAAGCTGCACGTTGCTGCCCTCTTTTTGCAGCACTTTGACCTCGGTGGCAGGAAATAACAGCGCTTTACCTGCGGGGCTTCCGGCCGTTGCCGTCAGTGCTTTTTCGCTTAACGAGAACAGCATGCTCGCATTCGATAAAGACGCTCCCTGCTGCTGCAACTGCTTATAGCGATCGCGGAAACCGCTGCTCATATCGGGTTTGTGATGGGCAATACCTTTATGGCAATCAATACAGTTGCTGTCTTTTGCCGCCGCCGCGGTCATTTGCGCCGCCGCATTCGCAGATTGTTTGCCGTGATCCATCGCCTCATAGCTGTGGCAAGATTTACATGCCGCCGAATTGTTAGCGCTCATTCGCGCCCACTCTCGCTGAGCCAATTCCGCTCGTTTTGCGGCAAATTTTTCCGGGGTATCAATCGAAGGAGAGATAAAGGTGTGGTAGAGGTCGTTTAAGGCTTCCGTTTTACGAACCAGCGTCGGGACGATCCCTGGCGGAATATGACAATCCTTACACTCAGCACGCACTCCAGAAGCATTGCGAAAATGCACGCTGGTTTTATATTCCTCTCCTGGTGTACGCATCGAGTGACACGATAAACAAAATTCGGTGGTACTGGTGTAATGAACGCCTTGCCACGTCCCCCAAATTGCAAGGGCCATTGCTACTGCCCCGACGAATGCGCACCACAGTGCGTTCTTTTTTATCCACGACATGCTTGCCTCCATTTTTTTAATAGCGACACGCTAAGCGATCATAAAAATCAAAAATAGAGACAGCAAAAGCAGCTTATAGGAACAGCATCTACTCTATGAGGTGCATCAAAGCGGAAAGAAGAGAAGCTCGTAATATAGTGCGTATTATACATAAGGAATTTCTCATGCTAACACTGACTCTCGATAGAGAAAGCCGTACCCCGCTGCAATTGCAGATATTTCAATTTTATTTCCAGGCCATTCAGCGCGGTGATTTGCTTTGTGGAGATAAACTTCCCTCTATTCGCGAGCAGGCGCAGGTATTAAACGTTGCCAAAATAACGGTCGTGATGGCCTATGATAAGCTCATGGCCGCGGGATTAATTAAGAGTCGACAAGGTATCGGCTACGAGGTCATCTTCACCACACCTGTACGCACAACGCCAGCAATCGTGCCCGTCGCGCAGGGTTCCCCGCCGATGAAACCTAAAGCGGCTGGGATCCCCACCGATGTTTATGTAGAGCCTGGACGAGAGTGCTATTGTCAAATGAGCGTTCCCGATCCCAATGCTTTTCCCTGGTCAAGCTGGCGCAAATGGAATAACGCCCCCAGCATCCTCAAGGAACAATTATTTACCCGATATCATTCACCAAATGGATTATTTTCACTGCGTGAACAATTGGTCAGATACCTTAATTTATCTCGCGGTATTAATACTCGAGCAGAGAACATCATTATTACTAACGGGATTCAGGAAGGACTATCACTGCTCACTCAACTCTTTATTAACCATCATACTTTCAGTCAGCAAAAAAAGTGCCATATTGTAACCGAGTCCCCTTGTTATTCGGGTGCCTGGCATCTGTTTAATTATTACGGCGCAGACATTACGCCAATTGCCGTCGATAACCACGGGCTGCAAACAGATAATTTACCGGAATATGCCACCCAGCTTTGTTATGTTACTCCAGCACATCAGTATCCGCTGGGTAGCGTCCTGTCACTGGAGCGGCGTCAGGCATTATTAACATGGGCGCAGCGCGTCGGCGCTTACATTATTGAAGACGATTACGATGCCGTTTTTACCTATGGAGAAAATCCCCTTCCCGCGCTGAAAGCCATGGATTATCACAACCGGGTTATCTATATGGGGACATTTTCCAAAACACTGGGGCCAGGAGGACGTCTTGGCTATCTGATTTGCCCTGACGAACTGCTTTCGGCCGTACAGAATATGAAAGCGCTCAATAACAACGGGAGCCAGTGGTTGTTGCAGCAATTTTTGGCCGAATTAATGCAAAATCAGGTGTTTTATACGCATATCAGCAAGCTGGCCTGCAATTATGCGGCACGTCTTACGCTATTACGCGACGGCCTGTCCGCGTTGTTTCCGGAAGGGAAAATCGCTGGAGCAACGGCAGGTCTGCACCTCTCTTTACGCATTGCCTGGTCCCCCGAAACTATCGCCAGGCTGCAACAACGCTGCCTGCTGGCCGGGATTCGTTTTGATACCCTGCCAGATATAGAGAATGGCTCAGAAGCCGCATGGCGTAAGGAGAACAGCGATGCAGTCATGTTTTTTGGTTTTGGTGGATTGCAGATACAGCAGATAAAAAGAGTCCTGGCAGTACTGGAACAGGCGCTATCGCAGCCTTGATGGATTACAGGGATCGAGCCTGCCGCTCAATCCCTGTTGTTCGCCTTACAGCAGATCGCGAAACTGCGTTTGTTTCAGCGCCAGCTCAACGCCACGGACTTCCGCCAGGCCTTTCAGACGACCAATCGCAGAGTAGCCCGGGTTGGTTTTCTTATGCAAATCATCAAGCATCTGGTGCCCGTGATCGGGGCGCATCGGGATTGGACGTAGATCGCCCGCCTGTTTACGACGCTGCTCTTCGCTCAGAATCGCCGCCACCACCGATACCATATCCACATCACCCTGCAAATGCGCACCTTCGTGGAAGGTTTTCGGGTTATCTTCACGGCAAGTTGAACGCAGATGCGTGAAGTGAATACGATCGCCAAAAGTTTCAATCATTTTCACCAGATCGTTATCGGCGCGTACGCCGTAGGAGCCGGTGCACATGGTGAAACCGTTATTGATGCTGTCGACGGTGTCTTTCAGCCACTGCATATCTTCAATGGTCGAAACGATGCGCGGCAGGCCGAGGATCGGACGCGGCGGATCGTCCGGGTGCACGGCAAGACGGACGCCGACTTCTTCTGCCACTGGCACTATCGCCCGCAGGAATACCGCCATATTATTGCGCAAATCGTCTTTACTGATGCCGTCATATTCAGCAAGGCGCGCACGGAACTGATCCAGGGTATATCCCTCTTCGGCACCGGGCAGACCTGCAATAATATTGCGCGTCAGTTTTTCAATATCGGCTTCGCTCATGGCATTGAAATAGTCCAGCGCCTGGCGTTGTTCTTCCGGGGTGTAATCTGCTTCGGCCCCAGAACGTTTGAGGATATGCAGCTCAAAGGCAGCAAAAGCGATCTGGTCAAAACGCAGCGCTTTGGAGCCGTCCGGCAACTGATATTCGAGGTCAGTACGCGTCCAGTCGAGGATCGGCATGAAGTTATAGCACACGGTATCGATGCCGCAGGTCGCCAGATTACGGATACTCTGCTGATAGTTAGCAATCCACGTTTGATACTGACCAGAGTGCGTTTTGATATCTTCGTGGACGGGGATACTTTCCACCACTGACCAGGTCAGCCCTTTTTCAGCCAGAATAGCCTGCCGCTTTTTAATCTCTTCTACCGGCCAGACTTCACCGTTGGCAATGTGGTGCAAGGCGGTCACAACACCCGTTGCGCCAGCCTGACGCACATCATCAAGCGATACTGGATCGTTAGGTCCGTACCAACGCCAGGTTTGTTCCATTGTTTCACCTCACAAGTTGTTATACCAAATTAAACTCACTTAATGACGACTACCATACAGGCATCTGGGCGAGGATCAACGAATCCGCGATGATTGGTTGATCCAGCTCACATTCCCCGGATAAATGAGGCACACCAATTCAATTTGCTGTCATATAACTTTATACTGCCATTGTTAATTAATGGTTAATCAGGTGTATTGAATGAAAACTATTGCCTCAGCGCCGCTCGCGAAAAATGTCATGATGCCGCAGTACGATCGCCAACAATTAAAAACGCGGATTGTGCATTTTGGTTTCGGTGCTTTTCACCGCGCCCATCAGGCATTACTGACCGACCGGGTACTGAATGCACCGGGTGGGGACTGGGGAATTTGCGAGATAAGTCTGTTCAGCGGCGATCGGCTAATGAGTCAGCTTCGCGAGCAGGATCATTTATTTACCGTGTTAGAAAAAGGGGCGAATGGTAACCAACCGATTGTTATTGGCTCCGTCAAAGAATGCCTGAACGCCACGCTGGATTCACTGGCGGCCATTATCGAAAAATTCTGTGAACCTCAGGTAGCGATTGTCTCGTTAACGATTACGGAAAAAGGCTACTGCATCGATCCGGCAACAGGCTCGCTGGATCTTTCTCATCCACGCATTGTTCATGATCTACAAACTCCGGCTGAACCACACTCCGCACCCGGTATTATTGTTGAAGCGCTGCACCGCCGACGTGAACGCGGGCTGCAACCTTTTACCGTCCTCTCCTGCGATAATATCCCGGACAATGGCCATGTGGTAAAAAACGCCGTACTGGGAATGGCGGAGAAACGCTCACTTGAGCTGGCACACTGGATCCAGGAACATGTCAGCTTCCCGGGTACCATGGTGGACAGGATTGTTCCTGCCGCTACCGAAGAGTCACTGGCTGAAATCGCCCGCGAGCTGGGAGTGGCCGATCCCTGCGCAATCAGTTGTGAGCCCTTTATCCAGTGGGTGATTGAAGACAATTTTGTGTGTGGTCGTCCGCAGTGGGAAACCGCCGGCGTACAAATGGTTGAAAACGTTCTGCCGTGGGAACAAATGAAACTGCGGATGCTGAACGGTAGTCATTCGTTTCTCGCGTATCTCGGCTATCTGGCTGGGTTTCAGCACATCAGCGACTGCATGCAGGACAGCGCATTTCGTGAAGCCGCCTACCGCCTGATGCTCAACGAACAGGCACCTACGCTGCAAATCACCGATGTTGATTTAGACCAGTATGCCGCTAACCTGCTGGAGCGCTTTGCCAACCCGGCGCTGAAGCATAAAACCTGGCAAATCGCGATGGATGGTAGCCAAAAATTACCCCAGCGTATGCTGGAAGGGATCCGCGTACATTTAGCACGGCGCAGCGAGTGGCCGCTGCTGGCGCTTGGCGTCGCAGGCTGGATGCGTTACGTGAGCGGAGTGGATGATTCAGGTGCGGCCATTGATATTCGCGATCCATTGAGCGAGAAAATCGGCGCGCTTGTGGAGCAGAGTACAGACTCAGAACGCGTCAGCGCCCTACTTTCTCTGCATGAGATTTTCGCCACCGATCTCGTACAGAATCCGCAGTTTGTTGCGGCTATTCAACTCGCCTGGCAACGTATTGCCCAATATGGTGCGCATCAGGCTGTCATTGAGACGTTAAAAAGTTAACGATTTCTGCCATTAATCAGGACGAAGCACGTCTTCGTCCTCTCACCCCTTCTCTTTTTCCCCGTTTTTCGCCAGGATTGTTAAATGCCATTACGGCAATTTATGATTCTGGAGTAAATGTGACTAAAACCAATCTCATCACCGGTTTTCTCGGCAGTGGCAAAACCACCTCTATTCTTCATTTATTGGCAAACAAAGATCCCGCAGAGAAGTGGGCCGTACTGGTCAATGAGTTTGGCGAAGTAGGTATTGATGGCGCCCTGTTAGCCGACAGCGGCGCATTGCTGAAAGAGATCCCCGGCGGCTGTATGTGCTGTGTTAACGGCCTGCCAATGCAGGTTGGCCTCAATACGTTGTTGCGTCAGGGAAAACCCGACCGACTGCTCATTGAACCCACCGGACTCGGACATCCCAAACAGATTCTGGATTTACTCACCGCGCCGGTTTACGAACCGTGGATTGATTTGCGCGCGACCCTTTGTATTCTTGATCCGCGCCAGCTACTGGATGAAAAAAGCGTCGCCAATGACAATTTCCGCGATCAGCTGGCTGCCGCCGATATCATCGTCGCCAACAAAGCCGACCGCGCCACAACGGAAAGCGAAAACGCCCTGCAAACCTGGTGGCAGCACTATGGCGGCAATCGTCAGTTGGTTCATGCCGATCATGGAAATATTGCTGGCCAATTACTGGATTTGCCCCGACTAAACCTGGCGCAGCTTCCCGCAAGCGCCGAGCACGCCCATAGTCATGCTGACAAAAAAGGGCTGGCGGCGTTAAGTTTGCCCGCACAACAGCGCTGGCGTCGCAGCCTGAACAGCGGTCAGGGTCATCAGGCCTGCGGCTGGATTTTTGACGCCGATACGGTGTTCGATACCATCGGCCTGCTGGAATGGTCGCGCCTTGCCCCCGTAGGGCGTGTAAAAGGAGTCATGCGTATAAAAGAGGGTCTGGTGCGCATTAACCGTCAGGGAGAGGACTGGCATATTGAGACGCAAAACGTCGCTCCGCCGGATAGCCGTATTGAACTCATCTCCGATACTGACACCGACTGGAATACGTTACAGAGCGCATTGTTGAGACTTCGTTTAGACGGTAGCGCGTAAGGTTGCCTTCGTTTTATAGCAATGGTAAACGACGATGAAAACCCGATACCCTCTTATTCTTCTGCTCAATATTGCAGGTATAGCGCTGTTTCTGTCCTGGTATATTCCCGCCGGGCACGGGTTCTGGTCCTCACTGGATACGGGCGTTTTCCGTTTCTTCAACCAGAAGCTGGTTGAAAGCCCGCTGTTCCTGTGGATTGTTGCGATCACTAATAACCGGGCATTTGATGGCTGCTCGTTGTTGGCGATGGGCGCACTGATGCTGCACTTTTGGCTGAAGGATACGACGGAAGGTCGCCGGCGTATTGTGGCTATAGGTCTGGTGATGCTGCTCACCGCAGTGGTATTAAATCAGTTGGGCCAGGCGCTTATTCCGGTTAAACGCGCCAGTCCTACGCTGATGCTGGATAATATTCATCGCGTCAGCGAACTGCTGCATATTCCAACCAAAGATGCCTCCAGAGACAGTTTTCCTGGCGATCACGGCATGATGCTGCTTATTTTTTCCGCATTTATGCTGCGTTATTTCGGAAAAGTTGCAAGTATAATCGGCCTTATTATCGCTGTGGTTTTTGCCTTTCCGCGTGTAATGATCGGCGCTCACTGGCTCACCGATATCGTGGTCGGCTCCATGACGGTTGTGCTGATTGGTTTGCCCTGGTGGCTAATGACGCCATTAAGCGATCGTCTGGTCACGCTGTTTGTGAATTATCTGCCCGGCAAAAACAAACAATTTTCAAACAAATAACGCAAAATAATTAACATCATCAGGGATACTTCTGATTCCCTGATGATGCCGACCGATATTCCATCATTCTGATTGTCATTCTCCTGTCATCTTATTCATGTTTAGAATGAATGACTTGCGTATTTTTTGCGCTAATTGTTCTTAATTTAGCCAATGCCGTTTATTCACTTTCTGTATCAATTTTTCTTATAAGAAATCACATAAAATCTCTCGCAATGACTGGGGCGATCGGGTAACCTCGAACTCGTTTTGCCTCGCGGGACAATTATTCCCTTTCTGAATAAATTTGTGCGTTCTGCCACAGATTTGACCTTAAGGAATTGTCTCATCGTGCGATGGTAATTAGTCTCGTCACGTTTGGCATTTTTTATAACGATATTTATCGTTAAGGACTTCAAGGGAAAACAAACAAAATGGTCAAATCTCAACCGATTTTGAGATATATCTTGCGGGGCATACCCGCGATAGCAGTTGCGGTTCTGCTTTCCGCATGTAGTACTACGAACACCGCCAGGAATATGCATTCTGAGACGCATGCTGTGGGCAATGGAGATAACTCTTCACTGCAAGCCTCTCAGGATGAATTTGAAAATATGGTCCGTAATATCGATGTTAAATCACGTATTATGGATCAGTATGCTGACTGGAAAGGCGTGCGTTACCGCCTTGGCGGCAGCACCAAAAAAGGTATTGATTGCTCCAGCTTCGTACAGCGTACGTTCCGTGAGCAGTTTGGTTTAGAGCTTCCGCGCTCAACCTACGAACAACAGGAAACAGGTAAATCCGTTTCGCGTACTAATCTGCGTACAGGCGATCTGGTTCTGTTCCGCGCTGGCTCCACAGGCCGTCACGTCGGTATCTATATCGGCAACAACCAGTTTGTTCATGCCTCGACCAGCAGTGGCGTTATCATTTCCAGCATGAACGAGCCTTACTGGAAAAAACGTTACAACGAAGCGCGCCGGGTTCTGAGCCGCAGTTAATTTCGTTTGGCAGCTATCCCTTGGCTATCCTGATGAGACATATCAAAAGCACTGCTTCGGCGGTGCTTTTTTGTTTCGTCTCTCGACTAAGAAAAATCTCACAACATGGACCGTTTCAGGTTATATTCATACAGAATAAGCGGTTACTACAGGTAAACATAAGGAACTATGTTCAGACGCAGCTCTTCATCCGGTCGGAAAATCCTGCTTTCCTGTATGTTAACGGGACTAATCGTCGCATTGCTCGTGAGTACCCTGCAATTTTTGGTCACCTGGCATAAACGAGAGGTTAAGTACGAAACGCTGCTTGCCGATATCCAGAATTATGTCAGTAGTTACTTTGCAGATCTCAAAACCACCACCGATGCGCTTCAACCCCTGCTGGAAAAGAACTGCCAGCAAGTCGCTGCAAAACTTACCTCCAGTGCGGCTTTTAACCTCAACGTTCGTGCTTTTTTGCTGGTAAAAGACGGTATTGCTTTTTGCTCCTCCGCAACAGGTGCAATGAACTCCCCCATTTTGTCGCTGATCCCCAAGCTGAATATCAACAAAGATGTTGATGTGGAAATACTGTCCGGGACGCCCATGATGCCGGATAAACCCGCGATAATGATTTGGCACCGCAATCACTCACTCCATAACAGCGGCGTATTTTCTTCACTGAATATCAACCTGGCACCCTATCTGCTTTATACCGCCCGCGAAGATAATTTTAATGGTATTGCCGTTATTGCTGGCGACACGGCTATTTCAACATTTTCATCCCGAATTATGGACGTCTCTGCGCTACCTAACACGCCATGGCGCCATGCGACGCTTAAAGAGGTGCCGCTGAAGATTCGTTTGTATGCGCAAGAGTGGACGTACAACGACATCTGGTACGCGATTATGTTGGGATGTATGGCCGGGATTATCACCGGGGTTCTCCTCTGGTATTACATCTTCACTATCCGGTTACGCCCTGGTAAAGATATCCTCCACGCTATCAAACATAATCAATTTTATGTGGTGTACCAGCCCGTCGTAGAGATGCAAACGCTGGAGGTAAAAGGTGTTGAGGTGTTATTACGTTGGCATCATCCATCAACGGGTGAGATCCCCCCGGATGCCTTCATTCATTACGCAGAATCGCAGCAAATGATTGTCCCGCTGACCCAACATCTCTTTAAGTTGATAGCGCAGGACGCCCCGACGCTGCAAAAAGTGTTTCCTGCTGGCGCCAAACTGGGGATTAACATCGCACCAACGCACCTGCACGGCGAGAGTTTTAAAGACGATATTCGACGACTGCGCGCCTCGCTTCCCGCGAACCATTTTCAGTTAGTGCTGGAAATCACTGAACGCGATATGCTCAATCAACACGAGGCGACACAGCTATTTGAATGGCTACACTCTGTTGGCTTTGAAATTGCTATTGATGATTTCGGCACCGGTCATAGCGCGCTTATCTATCTGGAACGCTTCACCGTTGACTACCTGAAAATCGATCGCGGGTTTATTAACGCCATCGGCACAGAAACCCTGACCTCTCCGGTTCTGGACGCCGTGTTGACACTCTCTAAGCGTCTTAATATGCTGACGGTTGCTGAAGGGGTAGAAACACCTGAGCAAGCTCGTTGGCTGCGCGATCGTGGAGTACATTTTTTCCAGGGATACTGGGTTAGCCGACCGTTAAAGCTTGCTGATTTCGTGCGTTGGATGGCGCAGCCCAATAAGCCAACGTGGTGATCGCAGTTTGCGATTCATATACTCTTACTCGCCGCCACACCCCTTATCTCTCAGGCATGATGCCCGTCGGGTTGTGACAGGAAAAGGAAAGCGCTTTTATATGATCCCTCGCCTACTGCTGCTGTTTATCGCCCTCATCGGGTTTAGCGTCCAGGCGCAATCCATCAAAGAAAGCTATGCGTTTGCCGTACTGGGCGAACCGAAGTATGCGTTTAACTTTAACCACTTTGATTACGTCAACCCGGCCGCCCCCAAAGGCGGGCAAATCACCCTCTCTGCGATTGGTACGTTCGATAACTTCAACCGCTATGCAATGCGTGGCAACCCCGGCGCGCGTACAGAAACGCTATACGATACGCTATTTACCACCTCTGACGACGAGCCTGGCAGCTATTACCCGCTCATTGCCGACAGCGCGCGCTATGCTGACGACTATTCCTGGGTAGAAATCGCTATTAATCCGCGGGCGCGTTTTCATGATGGATCCCCCATTACCGCCAGCGATGTCGCCTTCACCTTTCACAAATTTATGACTGAAGGCGTGCCGCAGTTTCGCCTCGTCTACAAAGGCACAACGGTAAAAGCCATTGCACCGTTAACCGTGCGTATTGAATTAGCCAAACCGGGCAAAGAGGATATGCTCAGCCTGTTTTCATTACCCGTGATGCCTGAGAAATACTGGAAGGATCATAAACTCAGCGATCCCTTATCTTCCCCACCGCTTGCCAGTGGCCCGTACCGTATCACCCAGTGGAAAATGGGCCAGTATATTGTCTATTCGCGTGTCAAAGATTATTGGGCCGCGAACCTGCCCGTTAACCGCGGGCGCTGGAACTTTGATACCATCCGCTACGATTACTATCTTGATGACAACGTCGCCTTTGAAGCGTTTAAGGCCGGTGCGTTTGATCTGCGTCTGGAGAATGATGCCAAAAACTGGGCGACACGTTATACCGGCAAAAATTTCGCAAATCATTACATCATCAAAGATGAGCAGAAAAACGAATCCGCACAGGATACGCGTTGGCTGGCCTTTAATATTCAGCGTCCGGTATTCAGCGATCGACGCGTACGTGAAGCCATCACGTTGGCCTTTGACTTTGAATGGATGAATAAAGCCCTGTTCTATAACGCCTGGAGCCGGACAAACAGCTATTTTCAGAATACCGAGTATGCCGCAAAAAATTACCCCGATGCGGATGAACTGGTGATACTCGCGCCATTGAAAAAAGATCTCCCCCCTGAGGTCTTCAGCCAAATTTATCAGCCGCCGAAATCAACAGGTGATGGTTACGATCGGGACAACTTATTGAAAGCCAATACCTTACTGGAACAGGCTGGCTGGGTACTAAAGGGACAGCAGCGCGTGAACAGCACCAGCGGTAAACCCCTGAGCTTCGAACTGTTGCTCCCGGCGGGCAGTAACAGCCAGTGGGTACTGCCGTTCCAGCACAACCTGCAGCGCTTAGGCATCACCATGAACATCCGCCAGGTTGATAATTCGCAAATCACGAACCGTCTGCGCAGTCGCGACTATGACATGATGCCGAGGTTGTATCGCGCGATGCCGTGGCCGAGTTCAGACCTGCAAATTCTGTGGGCCTCTGAATACATTGACTCCAGCTACAATGCGCCCGGCGTGCAAAGCCCGGTGATTGATAAATTGATCAATCAAATCATCGCGGCGCAAGGTGATAAAGCCAAACTGATCCCGCTGGGACGGGCGCTGGACAGGGTATTAACCTGGAACTACTACATGTTGCCAATGTGGTACATGGCCGAGGATCGTATCGCCTGGTGGGATAAATTTTCACATCCTGCTATTCGCCCAATTTACACCATCGGCCTCGATAACTGGTGGTATGACGTCAACAAAGCGGCGAAGCTACCCGCAGCCAGACGGCAGGGAGAGTAAATGGGCGCTTATCTGATTCGACGTCTGCTACTGGTGATCCCGACGCTCTGGGCCATCATCACCATTAACTTTTTTATCGTGCAAATTGCCCCAGGCGGTCCCGTTGAGCAGGCCGTCGCCGCTATTGAGTTCGGGCAAAGTGGAGCCTTACCCGGCGCGGGCAGCGAAGGCGTTCGCGCCAGCCACGCGCAAACCGGCGTGGGTAACATCAGCGACAGCAATTATCGCGGAGGCCGCGGTCTTGACCCGGAAGTGATTGCAGAAATCACCCGCCGCTACGGGTTCGATAAGCCTATTCATGAGCGTTACTTCAAAATGCTCTGGGACTACATTCGTTTCGATTTCGGCGACAGCCTGTTCCGTAGCGCTTCGGTGCTGACGCTTATAAAAGACAGCCTGCCCGTTTCCGTCACGCTGGGGCTGTGGAGCACACTCATCATCTATCTGGTGTCGATACCGCTAGGTATCCGCAAAGCGGTTCACAATGGCAGTCGATTTGATGTGTGGAGCAGTGCATTCATTATTATTGGCTATGCCATCCCGGCATTTCTGTTTGCGATTTTGCTGATCGTCTTTTTTGCCGGGGGAAGCTATTACGATCTGTTCCCGCTACGCGGGCTGGTTTCCGCTAATTTTGACACTCTCCCCTGGTATCAAAAGATCACCGACTATCTCTGGCATATTACCCTGCCGGTGCTGGCGACGGTGGTTGGCGGGTTTGCCGCGCTGACCATGTTGACCAAAAACTCATTTCTGGATGAAGTCCGCAAACAATATGTCGTCACCGCGCGCGCCAAAGGAGTAAGCGAGAAAAACATTCTATGGAAACATGTGTTTCGCAACGCGATGTTGCTGGTGATAGCAGGTTTCCCGGCAACGTTTATCAGCATGTTTTTTACCGGCTCGCTGCTGATTGAAGTCATGTTCTCGCTTAACGGACTGGGGTTACTGGGGTATGAATCCACCGTATCACGCGACTACCCGGTGATGTTTGGCACGCTCTATATCTTCACCCTGATCGGACTGCTGCTGAATATTCTCAGTGATATCAGCTATACGCTGGTCGATCCCCGTATTGATTTTGAGGGACGCTAATGTCGCGATTAAGCCCCGTCAATCAAGCCCGCTGGGCGCGTTTTCGCCATAACCGCCGCGGCTACTGGTCGCTGTGGATTTTTCTGGTGTTGTTTGGCCTGAGCCTGTGTTCCGAACTGATTGCCAACGATAAGCCGCTGCTGGTGCGCTATGACAGCAGTTGGTATTTCCCTCTGTTCAAAAACTACAGTGAAAGCGACTTCGGCGGACCGCTGGCGACCAAAGCTGATTATCAGGATCCCTGGCTACAGCAGCGCCTGGAGAAGCAGGGCTGGATCCTGTGGGCGCCCGTACGCTTTGGCGCCACCAGCATTAACTTTGCCACCGATAAACCCTTCCCTTCCCCACCTTCTGCACAAAACTGGCTGGGGACGGACGCCAACGGCGGCGATGTGCTGGCGCGTATCCTGTACGGCACTCGTATCTCGGTCCTGTTTGGTTTAATGCTGACCCTGTGTTCCAGCGTGATGGGCATCATGGCAGGTGCTATTCAGGGCTATTATGGCGGCAAGGTGGACCTGTGGGGACAGCGATTTATTGAGGTTTGGTCTGGTATGCCGACGCTGTTTCTAATCATTCTGCTGTCGAGCGTGGTTCAGCCCAACTTCTGGTGGCTGCTGGGCATTACCGTGCTGTTTGGCTGGATGAGTCTGGTTGGCGTGGTACGTGCGGAATTTTTACGTACCCGAAACTTTGATTACATTCGTGCCGCGCAGGCGCTCGGCGTATGCGATCGCAGTATTATTCTGCGTCATATGCTACCCAACGCGATGGTCGCCGCCCTGACTTTTTTACCGTTTATATTATGCGCCTCGATCACCACCCTGACCTCGCTGGATTTTCTCGGATTCGGCTTACCGCTTGGCTCGCCATCGTTGGGAGAGCTCCTGTTACAAGGTAAAAATAACCTGCAGGCGCCGTGGCTTGGGATCACTGCGTTCATCTCCGTTGCCCTGCTTTTATCGCTACTGATCTTTATTGGTGAAGCGGTACGCGACGCGTTTGATCCCAATAAGGCGATTTAAAATGACACAACCTCTGTTAGCTATTGAGAATTTATCGGTAGGTTTTCGCCAACAAGAGACCGTGCGCACCGTGGTCAACACTCTCTCATTGCGGGTTGATGCCGGGCAAACGCTGGCGCTGGTGGGCGAATCTGGCTCAGGGAAAAGTGTGACCGCGCTTTCTATTCTGCGCTTATTACCGTCCCCTCCCGCGGTTTATCTTGCCGGTGATATTCGTTTCCATGGTGAATCATTGCTTCACGCCAACGAGCAGACGCTTCGCAGCGTACGAGGGAACAAAATCGCCATGATTTTCCAGGAGCCAATGGTGTCACTAAACCCGCTTCACAACCTGGAAAAACAGCTTTACGAGGTGCTGTCGCTGCATCGGGGAATGCGTCGCGAGGCCGCCCGAGCAGAGATTCTGACCTGTCTGGACCGCGTCGGGATCCGTCAGGCGGCCAAACGTCTCGCAGATTACCCGCACCAGTTGTCTGGCGGTGAGCGCCAACGTGTAATGATCGCCATGGCGCTGTTAACGCGGCCAGAACTGCTGATTGCCGATGAACCCACCACCGCGCTGGATGTCTCCGTCCAGGCACAGATCCTGCAATTGTTACGGGAGTTACAGCGAGAGCTGAATATGGGATTACTGTTCATCACCCATAACCTCAGCATTGTGAAAAAGCTGGCCGATACCGTGGCGGTCATGCAAAACGGCCAGTGCGTGGAGCAAAATCGTGCCGCACAGTTGCTCTCTGCGCCCTCGCATCCGTACACGCAGAAATTGTTAAACAGCGAACCTTCCGGTGATCCGGTTCCCTTACCAGTAGGGCAAGCCCCCCTGCTGGAAGTGGAAAAACTCCGCGTCGCCTTCCCTGTCCGCAAAGGTATTCTAAAGCGCGTAGTAGACCATAACGTCGTGGTTAGCGACGTCAGTTTTTCCCTCCGCCCCGGTGAAACGCTGGGGCTGGTCGGTGAATCAGGATCCGGGAAAAGTACCACCGGACTGGCGCTACTGAGGCTAATCACATCGCAGGGAAGTATTGTGTTCGATGGCCAGGCGTTGCATACCTTAAATCGTCGCCAGCTGTTACCCGTACGTCACCGCATTCAGGTGGTATTTCAGGATCCTAACTCCTCGCTAAACCCGCGCTTAAGCGTGCTGCAGATTATTGAGGAGGGACTACGCGTTCATCAACCGACACTTACTGCCGAACAACGCGAAGCGCAGGTGAAAGCGGTAATGACGGAAGTGGGGCTTGATAGCGAAACGCGGCATCGATATCCCGCGGAGTTTTCCGGTGGTCAACGTCAGCGCATAGCTATTGCCCGGGCGTTGATTCTAAAACCTTCGCTGATCATTCTGGATGAGCCGACATCCTCACTCGACAGGACCGTACAGGCGCAAATCCTGATGTTGTTAAAGTCCTTACAGGAAAAGCATCGTCTGGCCTATATTTTTATCAGCCATGATTTGCATGTCGTACGCGCGTTATGCCATCAGGTTATTGTGCTAAGGCAGGGAGAAGTTGTGGAACAGGGGCAATGCGAGCACGTATTCAACGCGCCACAACAGGCCTATACGCGTCAGCTGCTCGCGCTAAGCTGACGCTCAAAATGGATTGTTATTTGAAAAAGGTTCTGCAATTGCTACGCCGAAATTTTTCAGTCTGCAGGTCGCAGCAAACTCATCCTGACGATTCACAAACAGGCACGGCTCCCCTTCGCATTCCAGCACGGAACAAGGAACCTCAATATCACTGAGGGCCTGGCTGAGTTTATGCATAACTGACCACGCGCTATCACCATCCGGGCTGAGCAATTTGAGCGCCACCAGGCTGTTCTCATTGCTCTGGCCATTCTGCGGAATCGGTTCAACTTTCGAACCTGCGAAACCCACCGACCAACGATAGCACTGCGGCAGACGATGAACGATTGAGAGTTGTAATGTCATCACTTTCTTTCCCTGGAAGCACAATTACTTCACAATTATTTTACATCAATATTAACACATCATTGACAAAACGTCTTTAAACAGTTGGTAAACGTTTACACCCATGTCCATATGCTACTTTCCGAACCAGGTATTTAAATTTATTCAATGGTTCTGGCAAATTTCCGGGCTATATGTACTCGTTTCTGCGATCTAACTCAACCTTTTTAACTACAATGATGTGACTTTTTACATAAATTGATTTTACATAAAATAAACATAAGCAGGAGAATTGATAGATTTGCGGTTGATATACATCAACTCTGGAGGCCTTATGACCTCCATGTTGTGTATTAGATCACCGTTTTTTAGCGCGACTGGCGTAGAGATAGAAGAGAATAGAGCTGGTGGCGCAAAACGCTATCGACCAAATCATCGGCCAGGCCGAGTTAAAGGTCGCCAGTGACAACAGTGCCCCAACAATAGCGCCAATGCCAAAGCGGAACGTCCCCGCCAAAGATGATGCCGTTCCCGCCATGTGTGGGAATTCATCCAGGATGACCGCCATCGCATTAGATGACACCATCGACACGCAGCCGACAAATGCCGCCACGCCCACCACCAGCGCCCAAAAACCTACCCCGAACAACGCACTGAAAACCATCCAGCCCGCCATCACAAACTGGATCCACAGCCCTGTACGGAACATATTCAATGCCCCTACGCGACGGACAAAGCGGCTGTTGATAATGGTCATCACGAACAGGAAAACAATATTCAGCGCGAAGTAGTAACCGAAATGCTGCGGTGAAACATGGTTAATCTCGATGTAGACAAAAGGCCCGGCGCTAAGGAAAGAAAACATGCCGGCAAAGCTGAACCCGCCGCTGGCCAGCATATAGCTCAGTACGCGCTTATGACGAAACAGCGAGGCAAAGTTGCCCAGAGTAGTGCGCAAGCGAAATGGCTGGCGACGCTCTACGGGCAACGTTTCTTTGATCAGCGTAAAGATCATCACTGAAGCCAGAATAGCCGCCACAGCGAGGATCCAAAAGATATAGTGCCAGCTCAGCCATACCAGCACCCAACCGCCCACAATGGGCGCCAGCAATGGCGCTATGGTGGTGACCAACATGACAAATGACATCATGCGCGAAAACTCTTCCTTTGGATAGATATCGCGCATCAGAGCGTTGATAACTACGCTCGCTGCCGCAGCCGCCAGACCATGGAAGAAACGCATTATGATCAGTTGATCGATAGTTTGCGCCAGCGCACAGGCAACTGCTGCCGCCGCAAACACCAGCGTTCCGCCCAGTATTACCGGTTTACGCCCAATGCTGTCTGCCATTGGACCATACAGCAGCTGCCCCACCGCAAAACCTAAAATATAGGTACTGAGGGTCATCTGCGCGCTACCGGCAGGCACCCCAAACTGCTCAGAGATAACAGGCAGCGCCGGAAGATACATATCAATCGACAACGGCATCAGCATGGCTAACAAGCCAAGGATAAAGACAATGGCAATTGACGAGTTCTGCCGGGTGGTCACATTTAGCTCCTGAGATTAACGCGGGGTTAAGTTAACGCTGGCAATTTCTTCTTCAGTTAATGGACGGTATTCACCTGGCTCAAGATCATCATCGAGCTTAATGGCGCCGATCCGTTCACGGTGCAGTTCTACAACGTGGTTCCCCACGGCGGCAAACATCCGTTTCACCTGATGATAGCGCCCTTCGCTGATGGTCAATCGCACCTGAGTTGGCGTAATGACTTCCAGCACGGCCGGCTTTGTCAGGTCTTTTTCGTTATGTAGTTGTACACCACGGGCAAACTGCTCGGCGGTATCATCCGCCACCGGCGATTCCAGCGTCACCAGATAGGTTTTCTCACAATGGTGACGTGGTGAAGTGATGCGATGCGACCACTGACCGTCATCGGTCATCAGCACCAGTCCGGTGGTGTCGATATCCAGACGCCCTGCCGCATGTAATTTGTGGGCGACGGGTTCATCAAGGAAATAAAGAACCGTCGGGTGATCCGGGTCATCCGTTGAACAAACATAGCCCTGAGGCTTATTCAGCATAAAATAGCGCGGGCCATTTTGTTGAATCAGGGAATTGCCGTCATATTCGACGTCATGTTCTGGCAGCAGCTTAAAGGCGCTATTTCTGACGATTTCACCGTCGACGGTAACGCGGTTAGCACGGATCTCACGCCCGGCAATAGCGCGGCTGACGCCGAGTTGCTGAGCGATAAATTTATCAAGTCGCATGAGTGTGATTTTTGCCTGTAAAAATACGAGAATCGGGTTTGCGCCCGAAAAGTGGGACTGTTATCCGCCCAGTATAGCGGCGTTACACCATCCCTCAAGGGAAATGATTCATGGCATACTATTCATTGTTACTGTTTACCTTAGTGAGCCCATGATTTTTACTCTTCGCCCGTACCAAAAAGAAGCCGTGGACGCCACGCTCAACCATTTTCGCCACCACCGCACGCCGGCGGTTATCGTCCTGCCCACTGGCGCAGGCAAAAGCCTGGTGATAGCGGAACTGGCCCGCGTGGCGCGTGGTCGCGTGCTGGTACTGGCGCACGTCAAAGAGCTGGTCGCGCAAAACCATGCCAAATATTGCGCGTTGGGGCTGGAGGCCGATATTTTTGCCGCTGGGCTGAAGCGTAAAGAGAGCCACGGGAAAGTGGTATTCGGCAGCGTACAGTCGGTGGCGCGCAATCTGGACGCCTTTCAGGGAGAGTTTTCCCTGCTTATCGTCGATGAATGCCACCGCATCAGTGATGATGAAGAGAGTCAGTATCAGCAAATCCTCACTCACCTGACCAACGTCAATCCCCACTTACGCCTGCTCGGGCTTACCGCCACGCCTTTTCGTCTGGGTAAAGGGTGGATTTACCACTTTCATTATCACGGAATGGTGCGCGGCGATGAAAAAGCGCTGTTTCGCGACTGCATTTATGAATTACCGCTGCGTTACATGATTAAACACGGCTATCTGACGCCGCCGGAACGCCTCGACATGCCGGTCGTGCAGTATGACTTCAGCCGTCTGCAGGCGCAGAGTAACGGCCTGTTCAGCGAGGCGGACCTTAATCGGGAATTAAAGAAGCAGCAGCGAATCACGCCGCATATCATCAGCCAGATTGTCGAGTTTGCCCAGTCGCGCAAAGGGGTGATGATTTTCGCCGCCACCGTTGAACACGCCAAAGAAATTCTGGGCCTACTGCCTGATGACGATGCCGCGCTTATCACCGGAGATACGCCAGGCGCGGAGCGTGACGTGCTGATTGAAGAGTTCAAAGCCCAGCGTTTTCGCTTTCTGGTGAATGTGTCGGTCCTGACTACCGGCTTCGATGCCCCGCACGTCGACCTTATCGCTATTCTGCGCCCGACTGAATCAGTCAGCCTGTACCAACAAATTGTTGGTCGAGGACTGCGCCTGGCCCCAGGTAAAACCGACTGTCTGATCCTCGATTACGCGGGCAATCCCCACGATCTGTACGCCCCGGAAGTAGGCGCGCCGAAGGGAAAAAGCGACAACGTGCCGGTGCAGGTGTTCTGTCCTGCCTGCGGATTTGCCAACACCTTTTGGGGCAAAACAACGGCTGACGGTACGCTGATTGAACATTTTGGTCGCCGCTGCCAGGGATGGTTTGAAGATGATGACGGCCATCGCGAACAGTGCGACTTTCGTTTCCGTTTTAAAAATTGCCCGCAGTGCAACGCGGAAAATGACATTGCTGCCCGCCGCTGTCGTGAATGCGATACGGTGCTGGTCGATCCGGATGACATGCTAAAAGCGGCGTTGAGGCTAAAAGATGCGCTGGTCCTGCGCTGTAGCGGGATGGTGTTACAAAATGGCCAGGATGAGAAAGGCGAATGGCTAAAAATCACCTATTACGATGAAGACGGGGCTGACGTCAGCGAACGTTTTCGTCTACACACTCCTGCGCAGCGTACAGCATTTGAACAACTGTTTATTCGCCCACACACCCGAACTCCCGGTATTCCCTTACGCTGGATAACCGCCACCGATATCCTCGCCCAGCAGGCGCTATTGCGCCATCCTGATTTCGTGGTTGCGCGTATGAAAGGTCAGTACTGGCAGGTGCGTGAAAAGGTCTTCGATTATGAAGGTCGCTTTCGCCGGGCACATGAATTACGCGGTTAATTGTACTTTTGATTGATGTACCAGCCGTTTGAGTATAGAATCTCGCCCGCTTTTGCATACGCAAAGCAGATCACTTACCTGTTGCTGGGTCGCCTGTAGCAGGAATTATTAAAGAGAGATTTAAATGTTTACTATCAACGCTGAAGTACGTAAAGAGCAGGGTAAGGGTGCGAGCCGCCGCCTGCGTGCCGCTAACAAGTTCCCGGCGATCATCTACGGTGGCGCAGAAGCCCCGATTGCTATCGAACTGGATCACGATGCAGTTATGAACATGCAAGCTAAAGCTGAATTCTACAGCGAAGTTCTGACCATCGTTGTTGACGGTAAAGAAGTTAAAGTTAAAGCTCAGGCTGTACAGCGTCACGCTTTCAAGCCGAAGCTGACTCACATCGACTTCGTTCGCGCGTAATCGCCTGGAAGTTGAAGAAAACCCCGCCTCGGCGGGGTTTTTTTATGGGATTCTGTTGGCGCTAAAGATAGATCACGCAGGCCGGATAAGGCGTTTCCTCCCCCACCCGGCAAACGGTTTTATTTCCCGCCCGACGTGCGGCGCTGGAGCTGGTCGCGCAGGTTCGGCGGCGTACCTTTGATGGTTAACGTGTCCGTCGCCGGATCCCAGAAAATACGCTCGCCCAGCAGCATGGCGTCAAAATTAATGGTTAACCCACCGCCGCTGCCGGCAAATTTGGTTAACTGGCGCAGCGTACTGCGATCCGCCGGGAAGCTCTCTTCCAGCTCATACCCTTTATCAGCGGTAAATTCGCTGAAGCTGACTTCACTGACGCCGGAAAGCTCTTTAGACAGCGATTCCAGCTCAATCTCTTCACCGGCCTGAAGTTGCTCGTTACAGTAGCTGTAGACCTGCTGACGCACGTTCTGGCGCTCGGCTTTATCCAGTTGCGCCTCATTGGTAAAGTCATCAAGCGCCTGCAGCAAGCCACGGTTTTGCGCTTTGGCGTTCAGACCTTCGCTGGCGCCGAGAAAGTCCATGAAGAAATCGGCGACTTTGCGCCCGACCCGCCCTTTCAGGAACGTCAGATAGCGTGTGGACTCCGGATTGGTTTCCCACTCGGTTAAATCAATACGCGCCACGATGTCCGCATGATTGATATCCAGATAGTGCGTCGGGTTGATATCCAGATTTTCATTGACGCGCATGCTGCTTAAATTGTTCAGCACGGCAACCAGCAGATACTCTACCGCCAGATAGCGGTAATGGCAGAACAAGACAATACCACCATCGGCAAAAGGATATTTCGCCAGCTCGTCCCGCAAACGCCCTGTCGCGGCACGGCTAAAGGCCAGAAAATCCTCTTCACCCTGACGCTGTAAACGCAGCGTTTGCGCCAGCTCGCTCTCTTCGCTGAACAGGCCATAGGCTTTATTCTTGGCGCTATACACCCGATGCAGTTCAGCCATCATATCGACAACGGTCGCTGTCGGTTCCAGTAATGAATCGCGCAAGACCAGCTCAAGGTTTTGCTCATCACGTTTGATAAGCTGGTGCAGGGCAATCTGGTTGATATCCAGACTCATGATAAACTCTCCTTTTAGACCGGGCGGTATTCAACCACCTGCCGGGCAGTGACGCAATAGAAGATAAAAAAGCAGAAAAAAAACTGTCCGTACGGTAATATGTTGCCCTTTCATGAACAGACTGATTTCGATTTATGCCACAAATTTCCCGCTATAGTGACGAACACGTTGAACAACTGCTGAATGAGATGCTCAACGTACTGGAAAAACATAAGGCGCCGACCGATCTTTCCCTGATGGTACTGGGAAACATGGTGACTAACCTTATCAATACAAGCATCGCACCGGCCCAGCGCCAGGCGATTGCCAACTCTTTTGCCCGCGCATTACAGTCTTCGGTAAACGACGACCAAGCGCATTAAGAGCCTGCTCCGGGGAAACGAACAACAGTTTATGGTAACTCATCGTCAGCGCTACCGTGAGAAAGTCTCCCAGATGGTTAGCTGGGGGCACTGGTTTGCTTTGTTCAACATTCTGTTGGCCATGGTACTCGGTAGCCGTTACCTGTTTGTCGCCGACTGGCCGACTACGCTTACAGGGCGCGTATATTCCTACCTGAGCGTTGTCGGGCATTTTAGCTTCCTGGTGTTTGCCACCTATCTGCTGATCCTGTTTCCCCTGACGTTTATCGTCATGTCCCAGAGGCTGATGCGATTCTTATCAGCTATCCTGGCGACGGCTGGTATGACGCTGTTGTTAATCGACAGCGAAGTTTTTACCCGCTTCCACCTGCACCTCAACCCGATCGTCTGGGAACTGGTCATTAACCCTGACCAGAATGAAGCGGCGCGTGACTGGCAGCTGATGTTTATCAGCGTGCCGATTATTCTGTTAATAGAAATGCTGTTTGCGACCTGGAGCTGGCAAAAACTGCGCAGTCTGACGCGTCGTCGCCATTTTGCTAAACCCTTAGCAGCATTCTTCTTCGTTTCCTTTATCGCCTCGCATGTGGTGTACATCTGGGCAGATGCCAATTTCTATCGCCCTATTACCATGCAACGCGCGAACCTGCCGCTCTCCTATCCGATGACAGCGCGTAAGTTTCTGGAAAAACATGGTCTGTTGGATGCGCAAGAATATCAACGCCGCCTGATCGAGCAGGGAAATCCGGAAGCAGTTTCCGTGCAGTACCCGCTCAGTGAACTGCGCTACCGCGATATGGGAACCGGACAGAACGTTCTGCTGATCACCGTAGACGGCCTGAACTACTCGCGTTTTGAAAAACAGATGCCAGCGCTGGCTGAATTCGCTGGGCAGAATATCTCCTTTACGCGTCACATGAGCACAGGCAACACCACAGATAACGGGATTTTTGGCCTGTTCTATGGCGTGTCCCCAAGCTACATGGACGGCATTTTGTCGACCCGAACGCCTGCGGCGCTGATCTCTGCACTGAACCAGCAGGGGTATCAGTTGGGGCTATTCTCCTCGGATGGCTTTACCAGCCCGCTTTATCGCCAGGCGCTACTGTCAGATTTCTCTATGCCGAGCGTGCAAACGCAGTCTGACGAGCAAACCGCAAGTCAGTGGATTAATTGGTTGGGTCGCTACGCACAGGAAGATAACCGCTGGTTCTCCTGGGTCTCCTTTAACGGAACGAACCTGGATGACAGCAACCAGAAGAACTTTGCCAAACGCTACGCCAATGCCGCTCAGGATGTGGATGCCAACATTAACCGGATCCTTAGCGCCCTGCGCGACTCGGGTAAACTGAACAACACGGTGGTGATTATTACCGCGGGCCGGGGCGTGCCGCTGACTCAGGAAGAGAACAATTTTGCCTGGTCACGCGGCCATCTGCAGGTTCCTCTGATTATTCACTGGCCGGGAACACCTGCTCAGCGCATCAATAGCCTGACCGATCATACGGACCTGATGACGACGCTCATGCAACGTCTGCTCCACGTCAGCACGCCAGCGAACGAGTACTCGCAGGGTCAGGATTTGTTTAATGCAACCCGCCGCCATTACTGGGTTACCGCCGCCGACGGTAGCACGCTGGCAATTACCACGCCAGAGATGACGCTGGTACTTAACAACAACGGTAATTATCAGACCTATGATTTACACGGTGAGAAGATAAAAGATCAGAAACCGCAGCTGAGCCTACTGCTGCAAGTTCTGACGGATGAGAAACGATTCATTGCTAACTGATTAATTATAAATCAGTTAGCAAGCCATCCTCTTGCATTCGCGGTGGAAAGCAGTAGTATTATCAGCCATAGCGTCGGCACGTAGCGCAGCCTGGTAGCGCACCGTCATGGGGTGTCGGGGGTCGGAGGTTCAAATCCTCTCGTGCCGACCAAAAATCCTCAAAAAAACCAACCCTTGTGGTTGGTTTTTTTATGCCTGCGATTCAATGTTCCGCGCCACCACGGCTTTCAGCACAGGTTTTACTACTTACCCATGCACAAATTGGGGTAAAATTTACCCTCTCATCAGCGCGATGAACCTGGACGATTGATGCGCTGAAAACAATAATGATACTAATAAAACTCAGGAGAATAGTATGCCTGAAGCAACGCCTTTTCGGGTGCTGATTGTCGACGACCACCCACTGATGCGGCGGGGAATTAGTCAATTATTGCAACTGGATCCCGCATTTAACGTGGTAGCTGAAGCAGGTGACGGCGCAAGTGCGATCGATCTGGCAAACCGTCTGGACCTTGACGTGATCCTGTTGGATCTCAATATGAAAGGTATGAGTGGGCTGGATACCCTGAATGCGCTGCGTCGGGACGGTGTTACCGCACAAATTATCATTCTGACCGTTTCGGATGCCGCCAGCGATGTATACGCCTTAATTGACGCGGGTGCGGATGGTTATTTGCTCAAAGACAGCGATCCTGAAGTCCTGCTGGAGGCCATTCGCAGCGGCGCCAAAGGCGGTAAAGCGTTTAGTACACGCGTCAATGAATATCTGCGCGAACGCGACCTGTTCGGTGCACAAGAAGATCCGTTCAGCATTCTCACCGAACGCGAGCTGGATGTGTTACACGAGCTGGCTCAGGGGCTGTCGAATAAACAGATTGCTTCGGTATTAAATATTTCCGAACAGACGGTGAAGGTGCATATTCGCAACCTGCTGCGCAAACTCAACGTGCGCTCTCGCGTTGCTGCCACTATTCTGTTTTTGCAAACGCGCGGAATGCAATAACCAGATATTGCCCGATGGCGCTACGCTTATCGGGCCTACAAATCACGAGGATCGCCAGGCCGGATAAGACGCTTTGCGTCGCCATCCGGCCCCTTCCACTCTTACTTCTCCTGCGGCGTTAGCTGCTCCATCGCCTGTTTAATACTGCGTTCTATTACCGCCCGACGGGTATCGTTAGCGGGCAATAATTTCAGCATCATCTCCCACGCCGCAACCGCTTCGCCGAAGCGCTGCTGTTCGAAAGCGTTAAAAGCATACATGCTCAATACGCGCACGTTAGCATGCTCGCCTCTGATCAACTGGCGCAACAACTCCCCTCCCCGACGGTTATCATCAGGATCGGAAGAACGGGTCAATGCTTCCGCATAACCCAGCGCCGCATCGCTGTTGTTAGGATCCAGTCGATAGGCATTGGCATAGGCTTCAGTAGCCGTACTGGCGTTACCGAGTACCATGCCAATACGTCCGAGCATGATCCAGCCTTCGACGTTTCCGGCATCGGACTGTAAGCGAGTGCGCAGCCCCAGCGCCAGACGCGTCATGTCTTCTTCATTCAACGGGTCGGCTTTCGGATCCAATGCCCGCTCCAGCAGCGCTGGAGCCTGAGCGGTGGCCTGCTGCCAGACCTGCACCTGTTTATAGTTCCCGGTTTGATAATAGCTCACCACGCCAACCACCAGCGCCACCACGATGCCGGGCACAAATAGTCCGAATCCACCGCGCTTGCCATCCGGGATAATGTCGTCAGGAAACTCTTCTTGTTTCACCCGCACGCGTCGGCGAGTACGGGCGAAAATAATCCAGCCCCCGAGACCAATCGCTACCACAGGCATCACCCACAGCAGCACGGTCAGCGGAGTTAACGGCGGATCGTAAGTGACGAAGTTGCCGTAGCGCGCCACCATGTAGTCAACAATCTCTTTCTGGCTTTTGCCTTCCTGCATCAGTTCGTACACTTTCTGACGCAGGTCGGTGGCGATCATTGAGTTAGAGTCGGCAATACTGTTGTTCTGACATTTAGGACAACGCAGTTGCTCGGTAAGCTGGCGGAACTGCTGCTCCTGCGCTTCATCCTTAAACTGCATTACGTCGATAGTCGCAAGCGCGGATCCCGAGATAACCAGCATCAGCAGGCCCAATAAAAATCTCATTGCGCAGCCTCCTTACTGTACTTATCCCACAACGGTTTGATCTCGCTTTCCCACACCCGGGCATTCAGATCGCCGGCATGGCGATAGCGAATAATACCTTTCCCGTCGATCAGGAACGTCTCCGGTGCGCCGTACACGCCAAGATCGAGGCCGAGCATACCGTCGCCGTCAAACAGACTTAATGAGTAAGGATTGCCCAGCTCTTTCAGCCAGACAATGGCTTTCTGACGATCGTCTTTATAGTTCAGGCCCACTACCCGCACGCCTTGCGCAGACAGCTGATTCAGATACTGATGCTCGGCGCGACAGGTCGGACACCAGGTCGCCCAGACGTTCAGCAACACCGGCTTGCCCTGCGTCAGCACATCGGCCTGATAATGCTGACCCGGGTTTTCCAGCGATTCCAGGCGGAACGTCGGAACTGGTTTGCCGATCAACGCCGACTCCAGATTAGTAGGGTCGTCTCCCTGCGCGTTACGCGCTAACTGCCACAGCAGGGCCGCCGCAATGATGAGAAAAATAATAAACGGAATTAACAGTGCGTTGCGCTTCATACAGCCTCCGACGCATTTTTTTGCACCGCGGCGCGAGGGCGCGTGCGCTGGCGATAGCGTGGATCAAACAGGCAGAACAACCCGCCCAGCGCCATCAGCAATCCTCCGGCCCAAATCCAGCGAATAAACGGTTTGTAATACAAACGTACAGCCCACGCGCCGTTATCCAGCTCTTCACCCAGCGCAGCATACAGATCGCGCGTGAACCCGCCGTCAATCGCCGCCTCGGTCATCATGGAACTGGTACTGTTATAGAAGCGTTTCTCCGCATGCAGCGTGGCTTCCGGTTTACCATCACGCGTGACGCCAATAATGGCGACCCCGCCCCAGTAGTTTGGCCCGGTAATATCTTTCACTTCACGGAAAGTAAACTGATAGTCATGGATGCTGACGCTATCACCCGCTTTCATACGTACATCGCGCTCCACGCTGTAATTCTGGCTAAAGGCAATACCAACAATGGTAATCGCCAGCCCAACGTGACCCGATACCATCCCCCAGTAGCTTGGCGTCAGCTTCGTTCCACGAGAAATGCGCAGGTACGCTTCGGACATGGCCAGCACAAATATCCAGCACGCCATCGCCAGCCCCACCACTGTCATGGCGGCAATGCGATCCTCAAACAGCCACGGCAGCAGCAGCGACAGAATAAGCGTGGTGACAAACGCGATGATCAGTAACGTTTTCAGTTTACGTGGTCGGTCACGGCCCCAGCGCACTAATGGCCCAATGCCCAGCAGCAGCGCAAACGGCGCCATCAGCCAGGTGAACATGGTATTGAAGAACGGCTCGCCAATCGAAATGCTGCCCAGCCCAAGCTGTTTGTGCACCAGCGGCAGCAGCGTGCCCAATAACACCACCAGCATAGCGGCGATCAGCAGGACGTTGTTTCCCAACAGCAGCGATTCACGCGACCACAGCGCGTTGTTTACCCGCGAGCGAACCTTATGCCCACGCACTGCAAACAGCAGCAGGGAACCGCCAATCACCAGCACCATGAAGGCCAGTATAAACATCCCTCGCGACGGGTCTGAGGCGAAAGCATGCACCGAAACCAATACGCCGGAACGTACCAGGAAAGTACCCAACAGGCACAGCGAGAAGGCGCTGATTGACAGCAGCAGGGTCCAGGCTTTGAAGCTGGCGCGCTGTTCGGTTACCGACAGCGAGTGCATCAGGGCTGTGCCCACCAGCCATGGCATAAAGGAGGCGTTCTCAACCGGATCCCAGAACCACCAGCCGCCCCAACCCAGCTCGTAATAAGCCCATGCCGAACCGAGCACAATCCCCAGTGTCAGGAACACCCACGCCGCCAGCGTCCACGGACGCGAAAAACGGGCGAAGGTACTGTCCAGTCGTCCGCTCATCAGCGCGGCGATCGCAAACGCGAAAGCCACTGAGAAACCGACATACCCCATGTACAGCAACGGCGGATGGAAAATCAGTCCCGGATCCTGCAACAGCGGGTTGAGGTCGCGCCCTTCGATAGGGAAGTTGGGCAACGTGCGGGCAAACGGATTAGAGGTAAACAGGATAAACAGCAGGAAGCCGACGCTGACCATCCCCATCACCGCCAACACGCGGGCGACGATATCCAGCGGCATGCGCTGGCTGAACGCTGCGACGGCGAACGTCCAGCCGCTCATCAGCAGCACCCACAGCAGCAGCGAGCCTTCATGCGCGCCCCAGGTCGCCGCGACCCGATACCAGACCGGAAGTTGGGTATTGGAGTTACTGGCGACGTAGGTCACGGTAAAGTCGTTAACCACAAAGGCATTAACCAGAATCAGGAACGCCCCCATCACGCAGATAAACAAGACCCAGGCAAAGGGCCGTGCTGAGGCCATCATCCGCACGTCGCCGCGCGCCACGCCCCACAGCGGATAGACCGACAGCAGTAATGCAACGCCAAGCGCAAGGCACAACAGCGCATTGCCAATTTCAGGCATCATGACGTTTTATCCTTATAAACACTTTCCGGGCGACGGTGGTTTTCCTGCATCGCTTTTTCGACTTCCGGCGGGGTGTAATTTTCATCATGTTTGGCAAGAACCTCTTTAGCCTGCACATGATTTCCCTTGTCCAGCTCGCCCTGAACGACGACGCCCTGCCCCTCACGGAACAGGTCCGGCAAAATACCTTCATAGGTCACATCCACCACACCTTCGGCGTCATAGATGCTGAAATTTACTTTTAGCGATTGCGGATCGCGCTTCACGCTGCCCGGCATCACCATCCCACCCACGCGCAGACGTTGACCGACTTCAGGCATCTGCTGCGTTTCACGCTTACCGTAGAGTATCTCTCCCGGGGTGTAGAACAGATCGATATTGGAACGCAGCGCGTAGAGCACCAGCGAAATGGTCAACGCCAGACCTGCCAGTACCGCGCAGGCTATCCATAGCCGATTTTTACGTCGAATATTCACGCCGCCTCCCGTTGTACTTGCGCTGCGCGCATGCGCGCTTCCCTCGCCCGCTGCTGAGCCACACCGCGTAAAATTGCGCGATGCTGTAACGCAGAATGCAGCACCAGCACCAGCAGCGGAATAACGCTCATGGCGACAGCCAGCCAGACATACAAGGCGTAACCGCCCATCGCGAAAAAATCACTCCATGATGCAAATGCAGGGGTCATTGGCGGCCTCTTTTTAAGATCAGTTCGCTCACCCACGGGCGGCGTTTTTCCATCATCAAAATCAGGTTACGCATGCGCATTAGCGCCAGCGTGACGAACAGCAACAGGTAGCCGACAATCGCCAGACGCAGCGGAGCGCGCATTGCCGGATCGATGCTCTGCTGCATACGGGTTGACCCCTGATGCAGCGTATTCCACCACTCGACCGAGTAGTGAATAATCGGTAAGTTGACCACGCCAATCAGCACCAGAATACCGGCGGCACGCCCTGCCAGGCGGCGATCATCAAACGCATGCCATAGCGCAATGGCGCCAACGTAGAGAAACAGCAGCACCAGTTCTGAGGTGAGTCGAGCATCCCAGACCCACCAGGTTCCCCACATCGGTTTGCCCCATGCGGACCCCGTCACCAACGCAATAAAGGTAAACACAGCGCCAATGGGCGCCATCGCAGCCAGCGCCAGATTGGCCATTTTCATCTGCCAGACCAGGCCGATAAACGCCGCAACAGCCATCGAGGCATAAATCCCCATCGACCAGATTGCCGCCGGAACGTGCAGATAAATGATGCGATAGCTCTGTCCCTGCTGATAATCAGCTGGCGCGAAGCCAAAGCCCCAGACCCATCCCGTTATGAGTACCACCGCGCTGGCAATCGCCAGCCACGGAATAAACCAGCCGCAGATCTGATAGAGCCGAGGGGGCATCGCCAATTGATGAAGTGTTTTCCACATAGTTCAGTCACCAGACTCCATTAATTAATATCCGTTTTGCCGGAGTACCTTGCCCGGCCTGCAAATCCTGTCCGCATTACTGCACGCTGATCCGTAACGCCGCAGCCGTGGCAAACGGGCTTAACGTGGCGCTGCCTACCAGCAACGCCCCCAGAATCGCCATGTATCCTTCAACAGGCAAGTGCATGGAAGCCGCATCCATCGCGGCGGTCGCAAAAATCAGTAGTGGTATGGTAAGCGGGAGTACCAACACGCTTAACAGCACGCCGCCGCGCTTTAAGCCCACCGTCAAACCCACACCCGGCGCGCCGAGAAAACCCAGCGTCGGCGTACCGAGCAGCAAGGTCAGCGCCATAATTTTCCAGCCGTACATATCCATGCCCAGCAGTAATGCCACCAGCGGCGAGAGGATTAACAGCGGCAAACCAGTTACGACCCAGTGCGCCATCACTTTCGCCAGCACGACCGCCGGAAGCGGCAGCGGCAGCAGCATCAGTTGCTCAAGGCTGCCGTCCTGTAAGTCATCACGAAACAAGCGCTCCAGCGCCAGCAATGACGCCAGCAGCGCCGCAACCCAGATGATGCCCGGCGCAATACGCGCCAGCAGCTGTGGCTCCGGCCCAATGCTCAGAGGGAACAGCGTGATAACAATCAGGAAGAACCATAAAGGATTGGCGATTTCCGCACTATGACGAAACGCAACTCGCAGTTCTAAACGGAAGATTCGCCACATCATTGCACTGCCCTCTCGCTGGTCAGCGCAATACGTCGCACTTTACTGGTCTCAACATTAAGCGGCTGGTGGGTGGTAAGAATAACAATACCGCCCTGCTCCGTGTGCTGTGCCATACGCTGAGTCAGTCGCTCAACGCCGTTCACATCAATGGCGGTAAAGGGTTCATCGAGGATCCACAGCCGGGCGCGGGTCAGCCACAAACGGGCCAGCGCCACGCGCCGCTGTTGTCCGGCGGAGAGCTGATTCACCGGAATATCTTCGTATCCGGCAAGTCCCGCCTGCGCCAGCGCGTCCAGACACTGTGCGATATCACCGTCGTGATGGAAAAAACGCAGGTTCTCCAACGCCGAAAGCCGGGTTTTTATCCCCGGCTGATGTCCGATCCACAGCAATTGCTGATGGTAGCTGTCCCGCACGTGATGCAGGGGTTGTTCTTGCCAGCAAACCTCCCCTGCGTCGGGACGCGCCAGCCCGGTAAGCAACCGCAGCAGAGTGGTTTTCCCCGCGCCGTTGCTGCCGGTAATTTGTACCCATTCCCCTGCGTTGACGCGAAATGACAGATCGCTGAACAGTATTCTGTCATCCCGCTCGCAAAGTAATTCTCTGGCTTCAAGCATACCTGGTTATCTACATCCTGTTAAAAGCCCGGTTTGACTTCGCGCATATCAGGCAGTTTGTGCGCTATCCCTTTATGACAGTCAATACAGGTTTGCCCGTCTTTCACGGCCTGGTCGTGCATTTTGGCCGCAACGCCTTTCTGGGCGGTTAAATCCATAAACTCGAAGTTGTGACAATTGCGACACTCTTGCGAGTTATTGTCTTTCATACGCCGCCACTCATTTTGCGCCATCGTCAGACGATGGTCTTCAAATTTTTGCGGTGTATCTATTAACCCCAATGCTTTCGCGTACAGCTCTTTACTGGCCTTGATCTTACGGATCATTTTCGGGCCCCACTCATGCGGGACGTGGCAATCAGGGCAAGTCGCACGCACACCACTGCGGTTGTTGTAGTGTACGGTTTCCATGTATTCCTGGTACACCGTATTGCGCATTTCGTGACAGCTAATGCAGAACTCTTCCGTATTGGCCTTTTCCATACCGGTATTAAAGCCGCCCCAGAAAATAATGCCGCCCACAAAGCCGATTAACAACAGCGTGCCGAGCGCCAGACGGCTGGGGCGACGCCACCATTGCCAGACGCGCTTAATCCAGCCTGGTTTACGGTTAGAATTTTCCATAATGACCTCTTATTTCCCGTAACCTTTCGAGGGGGTGAAGGTATTTTCAACAATCGGCGCAGCGTCAGCCTGCGGGACGTGACATTGCAGACAGAAATAACGACGCGGCGCGACTTCAGCCAATACCTTGCCATCGCTGTCCATAAAGTGCGTCGGACTGATGCGCGGCGCGCCGGTAGTGCGATAGCTTTCCACACCGTGGCATTGCAGACAGCGGTTAGTATTGGTCGTCACCTGATACCCTTCAACGCTGTGCGGAACCATTGGCGGTTGATTCACATAGTTCAGCGGCATACGCTCCTGCTCTTTCGGCATGCGAATCGCCCCTTCCTGTGTCCCTGAGACTTCCGGTGACTGGCTTAGGTCCACTCCGTTTGCAGCCCAAACGGCCCCACTGACGACCAGGGCAAGCAGGGCCGTCCATTGACTCAGCTTTTTAATCAGGTCATGGCTTTTCATGATTTCGCTCCCGAACTCCATCGTGTTGTTATTGTAAAAACATCCTCAGAACAGACATCCACGCAGCGACCGCAGGCCATGCAATCGCGACTGGTTACCTGCACCGGGCTTTGCTCATCCAGCACCGGCGCACGTAGCACATGCGGTTCCGGGCAAACATGAAAACAATCCATACAGCGGTTACATCTGTTACGTTCTTTTGCCGAAACGGTTAATGCGCCTTTACTTCCCACTACGCTATACAGTGCGCCCAGTGGACAGAGATGCCCGCACCAGCCATGCTCAACGACCAGTAGATCAAATAAAAACAGCGCCAGAATCAGCAGCGCTCCACTGCCAAATCCCATTACCAGACTCCGTCCGAGCAGAGAGACGGGATTTATCCATTCCCACAGCAGCGTACCGGTCAAGGCGGAACCGACCAGGATAACCACCAGCAGGACGTACCGTATATAGCGCGGCAGGGTCGCGGACTGATTCAGGTCAAACCTTCTGCGTAACCAACTGGCTAAATCGGTGACCGGGTTCATCGGACAAACCCAGCTGCAAAACAGACGCTTACCCGCAAGGGCATACAGCACCGTGATGACGACCGCCCCCGTTAACGCAACCGTTGCCGGCAGGTGTCCGCTGGCCAGGCTTTGCAGCGTAATCAGCGGATCGGTGAATGGGACGGTATCCAACAGCAGACTGCCACTGTAGTTGCCATGCAGGATCCACACGCCAAGCCACGGGCCGCTGAGGAACATCGCCAGTATCAAAAACTGACTCAAACGACGCAGCAGCAGCCAGCGATGACTCTTCCACCATCCTTTTTTTGCCTGCGCTTCACGCCCGGCATCACGTTTACGATTTGCCATTGTTCCCCTCCAGCCAACCGAAGCGGTAATGGTGTCCTAACTCCCCTTTCGCCAGCGACAGCGGCAGCACTTTTATTGCTGGCTGTTCCAGTACGCAGACTTTTTCGCATTTCCCACAGCCGGTACAGGCATCGCTGTGCACGGTCGGAATAAACCGCGCATGCTTGCCGGTACGCATATTACGGTCCAGCTCAAGGGTGATAGCCTCATCGATTTTCGGGCACTCGCGGTAACAAACATCGCAGCGTAACCCTTGGTAGTTGAGGCAGTTTTCGTGATCCAGCAGTACCGCCAGCCCCATACGCGAATCGTCAATGGATTCAATTTCCCTGTCCAACGCGCCGCTGGGGCAGACTTTGGCACACGGAATGTCCTCACACATTTCGCAAGGAATATCGCGGGCGACAAAATAGGGCGTACCTGCTGCCAGCCCGGAGGCCAGCGTCGCCAGCTTCAGCGTGTCATATGGGCATGCCTGAACGCACTGACCGCAGCGCACACAGGCGCTGGCGAATGCCTCCTCGCTCAGTGCGCCTGGCGGGCGTAACCGCACGCCAGTTGCACGTGCGGTTTGTTGTTGCAACCCCAGCGCCACGCCAACGACGGCCAGCCCGCCCGCCGCGCGAACCATATCGCGCAGAAAACGGCGGCGGCCATTTTGGGGTTTTGCTGACCGGGACATAACGCGTTACACCTTCGCCAGTTTCACGGCGCACTTCTTGAAATCCGTCTCTTTGGAGAGCGGATCCGTCGCATCCAGCGTCAGATTATTCACCAGCTGTGCGGCATCGAAGAACGGCATGTATACCAGCCCCTGCGGCGGACGGTTACGCCCGCGCGTTTCAACAATCGAGATAACTTCACCACGACGGGAAACCACTTTGACTTTATCGCCACGGCGCAGATCGCGTGCTTTTGCATCCAGCGGGTGGATAAACAGCACGGCTTCCGGGAAAGCACGGTGCAGTTCAGGCACACGACGCGTCATACTGCCGGTATGCCAGTGTTCCAGCACACGTCCAGTGGAAAGCCATAGGTCATACTCTTTATCCGGCGCTTCAGCGGCAGGTTCAAATGGCAGCGCGAAGATAACCGCTTTACCGTCCGGCTTACCGTAGAACTTGTAGCTTTCCCCCGCTTTCACGTACGGGTCGTTGCCTTCGCTGTAGCGCCACTGAGTCTCTTTGCCCTCAACGACCGGCCAGCGTAAACCGCGCGCTTTATGGTAATCGTCAAACGGTGCGAGATCGTGCCCGTGGCCACGGCCAAACCAGGCATACTCTTCGAACAACCCTTTTTGCAGATAGAAACCCAGCTCGCGGGATTCATCGTTGAGCTGATCTTCAGCCAGTTCAGCGACCGGGAATTTGGTCACGGCTGGCGTGGCAAACAGCACGTCATACAACGTTTTGCCGCGCAGCTCCGGTTTCTGCGCCAGTAGTTCTTCCGGCCATACCTCTTCTGTTTTGAAGCGACGGGAAAACTGCACCAGTTGCCACAAATCCGATTTCGATTCACCCGGCGCTTTAATCTGCTGACGCCAGAACTGAGTGCGTCGTTCCGCGTTACCGTAAGCCCCTTCTTTCTCTACCCACATTGCGGTCGGTAGGATCAGGTCGGCTGACAGGGCGCTGACCGTCGGGTACGGATCGGAAACGATGATGAAATTGCGCGGATCGCGCCAGCCCGGCATACGTTCTTCGTTGATGTTCGGACCGGCCTGCATGTTGTTGGTACACATCGTCCAGTAGACATTGAGTTTGCCATCTTTCAGCGCACGGTCTTGCGCCACAGCGTGCAGCCCGATTTTTGCCGGAATAGTCCCGGTCGGGATATTCCAGTGCTTCTCGCAGATATCGCGGTGTTTTTCGTTGGTGACCACCATGTCCGCAGGCAGACGGTGGGAGAACGTCCCGACTTCACGCGCGGTGCCGCACGCTGAAGGCTGGCCGGTCAGAGAGAACGGGCCACAGCCTGGCTGAGAAATTTTACCGGTCAGCAGGTGCAGGTTATAGACCAGGTTGTTGGCCCACACGCCGCGGGTATGCTGGTTAAAACCCATCGTCCAGTAGGAGATGACCTTTTTCTTCGGATCGGCATACAGCTGCGCCAACTGTTCCAGTTGATCTTTCGGTACGCCAGTCATTTCGGCGGTTTTATCCAGCGTGTACTCAGCAACGAAGTCTTTGTAATCTTCAAAGCTCATCGGTTCAGAAGCATCGGAACCTGGATTCTTCGCCGCTTTTTCCAGCGGATGGGTTGGACGCAGGCCGTAGCCGATGTCAGTCACCCCTTTACGCAGGTTAACGTGCTTGCTGAAGAAATCCTGGTTGATCGCATTGTTTTGAATGATGTAGTTTGCGATGTAGTTGAGGATCACCAGATCGGTTTGCGGCGTGAAGACCATACCGTTATCCGCCAGCTCAAAGCTACGATGCTGGAAGGTGGAGAGCACCGCGACGGTTACATTCGGATCGGACAGACGACGGTTGGTGATGCGCGACCACAGAATCGGGTGCATCTCCGCCATATTCGCGCCCCACAAGACGAAAGCATCGGCATGCTCAATATCGTCATAACAGCCCATCGGCTCATCCATACCGAAGGTACGCATAAAGCCGACCACCGCTGACGCCATGCAGTGACGGGCGTTCGGGTCGATGTTATTAGAACGGAAGCCGGCTTTAAACAATTTGGCGGCAGCGTAACCTTCCCAAATCGTCCACTGACCCGAGCCGAACATGCCGATAGACTCTGGGCCTTTTTCTTTCATGGACGTTTTGAATTTCTCTTCCATCACGTCAAAGGCCTGATCCCAGCTAATCGGAGTGAATTCGCCTTCTTTGTGATACTTACCGTCCTTCATGCGCAGCATCGGCTGTGTTAAACGGTCTTTTCCGTACATGATTTTCGGCAGGAAGTAACCTTTGATGCAGTTAAGTCCACGGTTAACCGGCGCATCCGGGTCACCCTGGCATGCCACAACACGCCCTTGCTGCGTCCCGACCAATACGCCACAGCCCGTTCCGCAGAAACGGCACGGGGCTTTGTCCCATTTGATGGCTTCTTGCTGACCGACTACCGCGCGGGCTACGCCCGGCACGCTTAACCCGGCAGCCGCCGCAGCGGCCGCAACGGCGTTAGCTTTCATAAAGCTACGACGACTGAGTTTCATGGTGTTTCCTCACCTTGCTCATCCTGCTGGTGATAAACCAGCGACACCGCCAGCACGCCCGCAACGTTGCGCACTGACTCAATAGTTTTCATTAGCGTTTCACTTTGCTCTGCTTCCACCACCACAATGAGCTGGCCGCTTTCCACATCACTAAGTGCAACTTCGCAACCCGGAAACGAACGCAACTGCGTGGCGATATCATTGATATGCTGACTTTTGGCCTGAACGACCAGGCTGCAGACCTGCCAGTTACTGTCCATGGTTGTACTCCGCATTAATGGCTGATACCGGGCAAATAGCGACACAGGCGCCGCATCCGTTACAGGCCTGATTGTCGAGCTGTGGCTGATAAATACCGGACAGCGTGGGGCGAAAGGTTATGGCCATAGGTTCACAGCTATCCTGACAGCGATGACACTCAACTGACTGGTGTGCGAGACAGTTTTCCCCGATCGTAAAATTCAGATCCCATGCCCTGGTGTGGCGCGGAAGAAAAAGTGATTCGGGACAGGCTTCTGCGCAGGCATAACAAAAGCTGCACTCGCCGTGTTTGAAATTTACGCTCGGATAACCACCCTGGCCTCGCTGCAGGATGTCGGTTTCACACGCCTGGATGCAGGCGTCACAACGGAGGCAATGGGTCAGAAAGTGAGAGTCTTCCTTGCTCCACGGCGGACGAATCCCTGCGTTGGCGTTACGCCAACTGCCTGTCAACATGCCTCGACGGGATAAATCAACCATGACATTGTCCTTCCATAATGACGCTCACCCTCGGCGGATTGAACGACATAAAAAACTGCACTATTTATGAGTAGTTATTTTTAGTCGTAAGATATTTCAGGATGTGTAAGAGGAGCATACCCCGATCGGGGTAAATGCTGTTGCCGGATCAAAAGAGTGTTGAGTTGACGGGAAAAAATGCGCTTTTGCTCACATTTCAATGGGTTATATAATGAAATACACAACGAAGCAGGTAGCAAGAGAATAATCTTATAATTAAGATAATTCTTAGAATATATCGCTACATTGATTATAAACCCATGCCAAATACACTTTAAATATAAGTAAATGCAGATTAATAGATAACACAAATATGTTAACCTGCCCCAGACTCATTCATAAGACAGAAGAAAGGAAACACTGTGAACAATAAGATGAAGACAATTGTCCCTGCCGTACTTTTCGCCGCCTTTGCCAGCACCTCTGCCTGGGCTGCCAGTAACGATACCGGTGCTCAGCCGCTGGAAAAAGTCGCCCCTTATCCTAAAGCGGAAAAGGGTATGAAGCGCCAGGTTATCCAACTTACCCCTGAGAAAGATGAATCTACTCTGAAAGTAGAACTGCTGATCGGACAAACGCTGGAAGTTGACTGTAACCAGCACCGCCTGGGCGGAGAGCTGGACAGTAAAACGCTGGAAGGTTGGGGATACGACTACTATGTTTTCGACAAAGTCACCTCCCCGGTTTCAACCATGATGGCCTGCCCGGACGGCAAGAAAGAGAAGAAATTTATTACCGCGTATCTGGGTGATGACGGCATGCTGCGCTACAACAGCAAGCTGCCGATTGTGGTCTACACCCCGGAAAACGTGGAAGTGAAATACCGTATCTGGAAAGCGGAAGAGAAGATTCAGGACGCAGTCGCGCGATAAGTGAGAATGTGCCGGATAGCGTAGGCTATCCGGCATTTTATTTACAGCGCGATATCCGCCACAGCTTTCTGCTCAGGCTGCGGTTGAGCCTGAGGTTTCAACTGCGGTTTTGGCGCTTCATCGGCAACCTGCGGCTTGTCGTATTTCAGACCCAGAACTTCGCTGGTGTATTGCAGCTCTTGTTCAGTTGCTTCAACGTTTCCGTTCAGCTTAGTACCATAAGACGGAATAATCGTTTTCAGCTTCGCCTGCCACTCAGGGCTGGCGACTTTATCTTTAAACACTTTTTCCATCAGATGTAGCATGATCGGTGCCGCGGTTGATGCACCAGGCGAAGCGCCCAACAGCGCAGCAATCGTACCTTCTTTATCGCTGACGACTTCGGTTCCCAGACGGAGCACGCCGCCCTTCTCTGCATCACTTTTAATGATCTGCACACGCTGACCCGCCTGCCATAAACGCCAGTCTTCTTTTTTCGCCTGCGGATAGTACTCTTGCAGTGCGGCAAAACGGTCGTCATCGCTCAGCATCACCTGGCTTACCAGATATTTCACCAGATCGAAGTTATCCAGGCCTACGTTGACCATCGGCATAAAGTTCGACGTCGTGGTCGAGCTGAGCAGATCCCACAACGAACCGTTTTTCAGGAACTTGGTGGAGAATGTCGCGAATGGCCCAAACAGCACGACACGTTTGCCATCGAGGATACGGGTATCGATGTGCGGTACGGACATCGGCGGCGCGCCCACAGACGCCTGACCATACACTTTCGCCAGGTGACGATTTACCACGTCCGGATTTTCCGCCACCAGGAACTGGCCGCCAACCGGGAATCCGGCATAGCCTTTCGCTTCTGGAATGTTGGTTTCCTGCAATAGCTTCAGCGCAGCGCCACCGGCACCGATAAAGACAAACTTCGCCTTGATATCATGTTCCGCTTCGTTGTTTTTCAGATCAGCGACCGTAACGGTCCAGCTATTGTCTGCATTACGCTTAAAGCCACGCACTTCGGTGCTCAGTTGCAGCGCAAAGTTGGGCTTCTTCTGCAACGAGGCAATCAGTTGGCGCGTGATTTCACCATAGTTAACGTCAGTACCAATCTCGGTGCGTGTTGCCGCGACTTTCTGTTTCGGATCGCGACCTTCCATGACCAGCGGTGCCCACTCTTTAATCTGCGCGTGATCTTCGGAATAACGCATACCACGGAATAAGGTGCTCTGCTGCAGTGCGGCGTAACGGGCACTCAGGAAATTCACATTCTCGTCGCCCCAGACAAAACTCATATGCGGGACGGTAGTGATAAATGAGCGTGGTTCATGCATCACGCCATTATTAACCTGATAAGCCCAAAACTGACGGGAAATCTGGAAGGCTTCGTTGATTTCGACTGCCTTTTCAATGCTGATGCTACCGTCGGCCTTTTTAGGCGTGTAGTTCAGCTCCATCAGTGCGGAGTGGCCGGTTCCGGCGTTATT
This sequence comes from Citrobacter sp. wls615, assembly GCF_005281355.1. Lineage (NCBI taxonomy): Bacteria > Pseudomonadati > Pseudomonadota > Gammaproteobacteria > Enterobacterales > Enterobacteriaceae > Citrobacter > Citrobacter sp. wls615. The sequence goes on from NZ_SZXM01000087.1 coordinate 63,062, forward strand.
CCAGCCGTTTGAGCTTTCCTGCGCTACGCCATCCAGTCGCTCGACCATGGTCATTGACCATTGTGGCTCCAGCTCTTGTAAATAGGTTCCCAGCGTGGCGCTCATGATACCGCCGCCAATCAACAGTACATCCGTTTCCTGCTCTTCCGCCGCTTTCGCTTTTGCTGCCATAGAGACAACGTTCAGCCCTACAGCCATGGTGAAGAGCATGGCAGTCACTTTTTTCATAATGTTAATGCCTTACTTTTAGTATCGCTTTTTGCTTTTAATGCAGGTGAAAATCGAGCGGCACCAACGGTAACACTTAAGTAAAAATAATTAAATATTGTTTATAAATTATATTTTAATTTTAAAAATGTTATTAATACGTTGATAATTTATACGGTTATTGACAATCACGTCTGGAAACCTGCCCGCCAGACGCGTACTATGCTGCGCTTTGCTATTCACGCACGGATGCCTGTCGGTCTGCTGTTATCAGGCCCTTTCTGACCTGAGAGTTACTATGTCTGCAACACACTCCTCCCCTGCGGTGACAGAACAGAGCACCCGCGCCGTACTGCGACAACCCCGCCTGTTGGTACGAGAAACGCTGGCGGGGGTGGTAACCGCCCTGGCGCTGCTCCCGGAAGTGATCTCTTTTTCCGTTATTGCGGGCGTCGACCCTAAAGTCAGCCTGATCGCTTCCGTCGTGTTGTGCCTGGCAATGTCTTTTTTAGGTGGCCGTCCGGCAATGGTTACGGCTGCTGCAGGATCGGTTGCGCTAGTGATTGGTCCGATGGTGCATCAACACGGCGTGCAGTACATTCTGCCTGCGGTGGCGCTGGCTGGGATGATTCAGATCCTGTTTGGCGTATCAGGGATGGCGCGTCTGATGCGATTCATTCCTACAGCCGTCATGACCGGCTTTGTCAACGCCTTGGGCATTTTGATTTTCTTTGCTCAGGTCCCACATTTTTGGGGTAAAAGCCCACTAATCTGGGGACTGTTTGTCCTGACACTGCTGATTGTGGTGTGGGTTCCACGGTTTATTAAAACAATCCCCGCGCCGCTTATCGCCATCGTGCTGCTGACGGTATTTACTGTAAGCAGCGGACAACTGCTACCAACCGTCGGTGATGAAGGTTCAATGAGCGGTGGACTTCCGGGATTAACGCAGCTGTTAGTGCCGCTCAACCTGCAAACATTGGCCATTATCTGGCCCTGTGCGCTGAGCATCGCTTTTGTCGGTTTGATGGAGTCGCTGTTAACCGCCCGTCTGGTGGATGATCTGACGGTGACACCGTCGAATAAGAATCGAGAAAGCACTGGACTGGGGATAGCCAATATTCTGGCCGGATTTTATGGCGGCATTGCCGGATGCGCGATGATTGGTCAAACCATCGTTAACGTCGAGATGGGCAAAGGACGCAGCCGCGTTTCGACGATTGCCGCCGGGTTGGTGTTGCTGCTGTTAGTCACCGCATTGAGCGAAGTCATGGCGAAAATACCCATGTCGGTGCTGGCGGGGATAATGGTGATTGTCGCGGTGAAAACCTTCAGTTGGCACAGCATTCAGCCCGCTACACTGACGAAAATCCCCGTTACTGAAACGCTGGTCATGCTGATAACCGTCGGCGTAACGGTCGCTACCGGCAACCTGGCGATTGGCGTGGTTGCCGGAGTGATGACCATGCTCATCCTGCCGCGCATCGTCAGACGTAAACGCGCGGCTACATCAGAAACAGCGTTGCCAGACCGAGAAAAATAAAGAAACCGCCGGTGTCGGTGATGGCCGTAATCATGACGCTTGAGCCGACTGCCGGGTCGCGCCCGAACTTCACCATCGTCATGGGAATAATCACCCCCATCAACGCCGCCATCAGCAGATTAAGCATCATCGCCAGGGTCATCACGCCGCCGAGCGCCATATCATCGTACAGCCACCAGGTAATGCCGCCCATAATCCCACCCCAGACGAGGCCATTTACCAGCGCCACGCCCATCTCACGCAGGATCAAAAACGTCAGGTTCCCTGGCTGAATATTTTGTAGCGCCAGCGCGCGAACGATCATGGTGATAGTTTGATTTCCGGTATTGCCGCCGATCCCTGCCACAATCGGCATCAGCGAGGCCAGTGCCACCAGTTGCGAAATCGTATGTTCAAAGCCATCAATGACCCGCGAGGCGATAAAGGCGGTACAGAGATTAATAGCCAACCATGCCCAGCGGGTTTTTACCGCTTTGGTAACCGGAGCAAACACATCCTCTTCGGCGCTTAAGCCCCCCATTCGACGCAGATCGGTATCGGTCTCTTCGTATACCACATCCACGATCTCATCGATGGTCAAACGCCCCATCAACTTACCGGCAGGATCAACCACCGCGGCACTGACCAGGTTGTCACGTTCGAACGTGCGCGCGGCGTTTTCGGCAATGTCTTCCGGGGAAAAGGTGAGCGGGTCATCTTCCATCACCTCGCTGACTTTACGCTGCACATCATTGAGCAGGATACAGGTTAGCGTCAGTTCGCCGACCAGCACCTTATTGCGATCGGTCACGAAAAGTTTATCGGTGTTCTCCGGCATCCTGCCCAGCCGCCGTAAATAGCGCTGCACCACTTCCAGCGTCACGTCCGGGCGCACGGTGATGACTTCGAACTCCATAATCGCACCGACGCGATTCTTCTCGTAGTGCAGCACCTGGCGCACGCGCGCCCGCTCCTCGGCCGGTAACGTCGCCAGCAGTCGTCCCGTAAGGTTACGAGGGAGATGCTGGACCAGATAAATCTGTTCGTCGATATCAAGATATTGCAACGCATCCAGCAGCTCGCGGTCGCTCATCTCATCAATCAGGTCGTCCCAGACGTTTTCTGACGCCTCAAGCAGGACGTTACCGCGCTTTTCATTTTCGACCAGCCGCCACAGGGCGTGGCGCTCTTCAGAAGGTAATGCTTCGAGGGTATCGGCCAGATCCGGCGGCGGCAGATGCGCCACCAGCGCCCCTACCTCAGCAATATCGTCGGCTAAGGTACCGACGTCATATTGCTCAGCCAGGGTAAGCTTGCCCAACAGCGTGGAAATAATGGCTTTATCAGTGGTCAGCAACCAGATGAGGCGCGCACGCTCTTCATCACGCAGTCTGGCGCTGTTTTTGTTGAATGCGGACATTAATCATAAATCCATGATATGAAATATCATTAATCATGATGCCGATTTATGTAAATAACAATAAACGGAACCGCCGGGCGGATAAAAAACCGGCGGTTGCTGGGATTACGCAGTACGAGCGACGGCATCACATGAAGCGGCGTCACGCTCATCGCCCACGAGTTCACTTAACTGTCCGTTACGCATCTCCAACAGACGATCGGCGTGAATAAAATAGTGATCGTCATGGCTAATAGCGAAGATGGTTTTACCCATTTCCTGCATCAGCGGCAATAACACCTGATAGAACTCACGGCGGAAGTGAGGGTCCTGATCGGCAGCCCATTCATCCAGCAGAATAATGTCGCGCTCCTCCGCCAGCGCCAGCAGCAGCGCCACGCGTTTTTTCTGCCCTTTCGACAGCTTGAGATTGAGAATACGCCCATCGTTCAGCTCAAGCTTGTGACCCATCTTCAGATGTTCCAGCCACTTCGCCACCAGCGCCGGATCGGCCTCTTTACCTTCCGGACCGAGCAGTTTGTCGAACAGCCAGACGTCGGTAAACACGGCGGAGAACAGCTTGCGATAGTCCTCTGGTTTTTCGACAGCAACCGCTTTGCCGTCGAGCAGGATCTCGCCTGACTGCGGCTGATACAACCCGGTGAGTAACATAGCCAGTGTGGATTTCCCGCTACCATTGCCGCCAATCAGGAAGATCAGTTCCCCGCGACGAATAGTCAGATTTACCGGCCCGACAGAGAACGCATTATCCTGATAGTGGAAAACCACGTTACGTAATTCCAACGTTTGCCAGTCCGGAAACGCGGTTGGGCGCGGGAATTCGGCCTTAAAGGGCGCCAGTGAGAACTTATTCAGCTTGTTGAAAGCGACCTGTGCAGTGAGCAGCGTCGGCAATGCGCCAACAGCAGAAAGCAGTGGCGTACGCAGGAATAACAGCGTCAGCGAATAGGTCGCCGCCACGGCGGTATCCGCCCAGCCCAGACTGTTAGCCATCCAGAACACCAGGCCAATGGCGCCCAGCATCATAATGTTCGACCAGTTCACCGCGCTGAGGTGGAAGGTATCGGCGCGGATAATATGGTGACGATACTCTTTGGCATCCGGGACGTATAACTGATTAAAGATATGCTCGGCGCGCTCGCGGTTGAGCGTCAACTCTTTGCGCCCTTCCAACACCGTCTGGTAATCATTGTACAATTTGTCTTCTGTTTCGCGCAGGGTCGCCATATGTTTATATACCCGCGCAACCAGCACAAATCCGCCCCAGATGGTGATTGCCACCCAGATTGCCGTCACCAGCAGCATTTTGGTTGATAGCATCGCCAGATACGCCGCCGACCCGATGGTCAGGATAATCCCCTGCACCAGCTCAGGCAGACGGACAAAAGCGATGGTGATGTTGCGGATATCGCTGGTTAAACCGGCCAGCAACGAGGCGCTGCCAAGCTGTTCGATACGCTCGACGTGGGTGTCCAGAATACGCTTGATAAATTCACTACGCAGGCGGTAAACAAAGTGGTGTCCCAGCGTGGTTAACGCCAGCTGTGAGCCGAGGGTGACAACCATCAACAGCAGCAGCAGGCCAAGAAACTCCGGTAGCACCATCAACGTGGTGTCGACCGTTTCAATCAGGCGCTGGTTAATAAACGCAATCAAACCAATTCCCAACGCAGCGCTGGCGAGGCTGAGCGCCATGACGCTGATAAATGGCCAGCGATACTGCCGCCAGACAAGAAGTAAAAGTTCCATGCAAACAACCCGGACAAGTAATAACAGCCCGCAGTTTAAACATCTCTTTGCCGACAGCAATAATAATTCTTATTTTTATTCTTTTTTACCAGCCTGGCGAAACGTCAGATTGTAACGACAGTCACCGGTTAACGGATGATACCCTGTCTTAAGTGGCTGGATCCCATGATAAAACAACCGTGAGTTCCCACCCCATACCACGACATCGCCATGCTCCAGCAGTAAACGTTTTAAAGGGTCATTACGGCGCAAACCGCCAAACTGAAAGATGGCTGGTAACCCCAGCGAGACAGAAACGATAGGCGCCCGCAGGTCAGGTTCGTCTTTATCCTGATGTAATGACAGTTTCGCCCCTGGCGTGTAGCGGTTAATCAGGCAGGCATCGGGTTGAAAATCAGCATAGCCCGCTGCGGTTGACGCCAACTGGCACAGGTCCGCGAAAGTATCCGGCATCGGCGGCCAGGGCGTACCGGATAGCGGGTCAAACGGTGAATAAAGGTAGCCATGTTGATCCGTCGTCCAGCCCAAATGACCGCAGTTGGTCATCGCCACCGACATCGTGTAACCGCCGGGCGTCACCATCTGGCGAAACGGCGACTGTCTGGCGACAGCCGCGATCGCCTGCAGTAAAGACGGTGCGGACTCAAAGGCAAAACGTCGCAAAATTACCGCGCCGGATGCCAGCGGTTCTTGCCAGGGTTTCTCATCCGCAAAGAGATCAAGCATTACGTTTCCTCCCCAGTGGTTTCTCGTTGCAGTAACTGCGCTTTGCGCGCAATACCCCAGCGGTAGCCCGAAAGCGCACCATCATTGCGGATCACCCGGTGACACGGGATGACAATCGCCAGTTTGTTAGCTCCGCAGGCGCTGGCCACCGCGCGTACCGCTTTCGGTTTGCCGATGGCGCTGGCTAACTGCTGGTAGCTAACCGTCTTACCACATGGGATTGCGCGCAGCGCTTGCCACACCTGCAGCTGGAATGCGGTCCCGCGAATATCCAGCGGCAGAGACAACGACGTATTGCGCGTATTAATCACGGCGATGACTTCACGCACATGCTGCTGGAAATCGGCATCGGCTGCTTCATCCTGAGCGGCGGGAAACAGCTCATGCAGTTCCGCAACCAATGTAGCATCATCGTCACCCAACAAGATCGCGCAGATACCGCGTTCGCTTTCCGCCACCAGGCAACGACCCAGGGCGCAATCTGCCAGGGTATAGCGCACAGAAACGTTGTCGCCGCCTTTGCGAAATTGCCTGGCGGTCATCCCTAGTGCCTGATCCGCTTGCCGGTAATAGCTGCTGCTGTCGGGGAATCCGGCGTTCAGAATCGCCTGGGTTACTGGTGCCCCTTTTGCCAGGGCATCGCGCAGACGACGAGCGCGCCAGGACTGCTGCCACGCTTTCGGGGTCATGCCCGTCGTGGCTTTAAACAAGCGGTGTAAATGATACGGGCTCATCGCCACCTGCTGCGCCAGGTCATCCAGCGTGAGAGGCGACTCCTGCTCCAGCAACTGACAGGCGTGGGCTATTTTGTCCAGCCGATGCTGCTGCGCACTATCTTTATCCGGCTGGCAGCGTTTACAGGGCCGAAACCCGGCGGCCTGCGCCTGCTCGGCATCAGCAAAGAAACTGACATTTTTGCGCAGCGCATGCTTCGCCCGACAGGACGGACGGCAGAAAATACCGGTGGTGTGGACGGCGAAAACAAACTGACCGTCGGCGTCAGCATCACGATCCACAACAGACTGCCAGCGGTCATCATCAGTTATGCGTAAACGACTTTTCATTATGGACTCCTTTGTTAAGCATAGCGCTTAGCCTCAGTGTGTCCTGATAGCCAGGTATAAAAACCCGCAATCTTGCTTTTTAATTTTTTTCGCTGAGCAGAAAGCTTTTAAACTGCGGCGACATCCAGGTTTTAAACCCTTGCCCCTCTTTCACAATCATATACACCGCCAGCCCTTCACGACGCACCACTTCTTTGGCCTTTTCCGGGCCGAGCACCATCAAACCGGTATCCCAGCCGTCAGCCTCCAGCGCCGTAGGGGCTATCACCGTCACAGACACCAGATTATGTTCGATCGGACGACCGGTTTGCGGATCGATAACATGCGACAGGCGTTTACCGTCCAGCTCGTAATAGTTACGGTAGCTACCGGAGGTGCTGATGCCGTGCCCGTTAATGTCGACAACCGCTTGCACCGCGTTTTCACGATCGGTGGGTTTCTGGATCGCCACCCGCCATGGATGTCCTTCCGCATTCATACCACGACTGTTTAGCGCACCGCCAACGGAAACCAGATAACGGGCAATCCCCTCTTGCTCCATCAGTCGCGCCAGATGATCGGCGGCATAACCTTCACCAACGGTAGACAGATCCACATACAGATCCGGCAAGTCTTTTTGCAGGTAGTTGCGTTGCGCCTCATTCACTACCTTCAGGTGTGAAAGTCCGGTTTGCGCTTTTGCGGCATCAATTTGCGCCTGAGTGGGAATGTGCACGGGTTGCTGATCCGGACCAAAACCCCACAGGTTGACCAACGGTCCCACGGTGATATCCATCGCCCCATCGGTTTTCGCGCCAATTCTCAGCGCCGACGTGACGATATCCGCCATGGCGTCATTAACCGGCCACGGCGACAGGCTTTTCGATAGATTAAAGCGCATCAGGGCAGAATCATTTTTATAGGTTGAAAGAAGCTGATCGTCAGCATCAAGCTGAGTCTGGATCTTCTCCTGCAACTCCCTGGCGCGTTTGGCATCCACGCCCACCGCGCTGACCCGCCAGAAGGTGCCCATCGTTTTACCTTCCAGAACGGTGGCGGATTGTGTGGTCTGAGCCGGTTTCGGGGCATCATCGCACCCGACAAAAAAGATCGTCACAGCCAGTAGCGCTGCGCGATAAAAATTCATTTCCATACGTAATTATCCTCATGCGAACGGGCGCAAGAGTACACCAAAAATCGTTGTTTGTACGGCGAAAAAAAGCATTAAAAAAGGCCCCGCAGGGCCTTTTAACAACATGAACGCAGATTAGAACTGGTAAACCAGGCCCAGTGCTACGATATCATCGGTAGCGATACCAGCATCACGTGTAAAGTTGTTGTCATCCAGCAGGTTGATTTTGTAATCAACATAGGTGGACATGTTTTTGTTGAAGTAGTAGGTTGCGCCAACATCAACATATTTCACGATGTCCTGGTCACCGTAACCATTGTTCAGGTCTTTACCTTTAGACTGCAGGTAAGCCACGGATGGACGCAGACCGAAGTCGAACTGGTACTGCGCAACGGCTTCGAAGTTCTGCGCTTTGTTAGCCCAGCCCAGGCTACCCGCACGCGTTGCGTTGTAGGTCTGGGTGTACTGTGCTGCCAGGTACACATTGTTCGCGTCGTATTTCAGACCACCAGTGTAAGTTTCAGCACGATCGCCAGTACCGAAGTTCAGCTTGTTCTGTTCGTCAGTACGTTTAGAGCTGGTGACTGCAGTACCCAGGGAGAAGCCTTCACCGATATCATAAGTGATAGATCCGCCAACGCCGTCGCCGTTCTGAAGCAGTGCGTCACGACCGTTGCCGGTCACACCAGTCATACCTTCACCTTCCGGGCTACCGTTTTTACCCTGGTACTGAATGGCAAAGTTCAGGCCATCAACCAGACCGAAGAAATCGGTGTTACGGTAGGTCGCGAAGCCGTTACCACGCTGCTGCATGAAGTTGTCCGCACCATAGGTGTCACCGCCGAATTCCGGCAGAACGTCGGTCCAGGACGTTACATCGTAAACCACGCCGTAGTTACGACCGTAGTCGAAAGAACCTGCATCAGCGAATTTCAGACCAGCAAACGCCACACGGGTCCAGGCGTTGTTTTCGTTTTCAGAGGAGTTACCCATGATCTGGTATTCCCACTGGCCGTAACCGGTCAGTTGGTCATTAACCTGGGTTTCGCCTTTGAAGCCGATACGCATATAGGTCTTGTCACCATCATCACCTTTGTTGTCGGAGAAATAGTGCAGACCATCGACTTTACCGTACAGGTCTAATTTGTTGCCGTCTTTGTTGTAAATTTCAGCCGCATTTGCTGCGCCTGCTACCAGCAGAGCCGGTACCAGGAGGGACAGTACTTTAACTTTCATGTTATTAACCCTCTGTTATATGCCTTTATTGCTTTTTTATGCCACTGCTCACTGGCTAACCCTCATTAACCAGTCGGCAACTTCATTCTCCGCAAAAACACAGAATAATCCAACACGAATATGATACTAATACTTTAAAGATGTTTCATTTATCTATGTAGATGTTTCAAAATATTAACAAAAGGGAACTTTTTTTAATTAAGAAAATGGAGAGAATAAGCACAAATAGCCAAGAACCATTAAAAAACACATATAAATCAATTAATTAAACAAAGCACAGCCATAGCACTGAATGATAAAAAAAAATCTTCACTCGCAACTAAAATAGACTCGCTATCATCATTAACTTTATTTATTACCGTCATTCATTCATGAATGTCTGTTTACCCCTATTTCAACCGAACGCTCTGCGTTCGGTTTTTTTTTACTCTTCTTTACACAAAGCTGACTGTTCTGTGCTACCGATGAACAACTATCACGTCTATTAACCATCCCGTCACGTTGAGATCAGAAATAAACCTTATTATTAATTTCTTGTTATTTAATGCTAAATGTATACATTCACTACAAAATATTTGTACCCGCTATTCTTCGCTGTACATCTTTGCATCATCGGGGGTTACAGCAAAATGCGGCGCAGACAATGCAAACTCTGTCGCATGCTCCAGATATGGCAATTCATACATTACCCTTTATACTGCCCCTTCATGTTTCGCGTCGTTTAACAGGTCATAAACACGAATGAGTCAGTCTGACACAACGGCTTCTACCCGATTCTCTCTCCTACCGGGAAATATTACCCGTTACTTCTTATTACTGATCGTGGTGCTGTTGGTGATGATGGGCGTCATGGTCCAGAGCGCCGTCAATACCTGGCTAAAGGATAAGAGCTATCAGATTGTCGATATCACCCATGCCATTCATAAAAGGGTCGATACCTGGCGATACGTGACCTGGCAAATTTATGACAATATTGCTGCCACGCCCAGCTCGCCTGGCGCAGAAGGGCTGCAGGAAACTCGCCTGAAACAAGATGTCTACTATCTTGAAAAACCTCGCAGAAAAACCGAGGCGCTGATTTTCGGCTCACATGACAGCTCTACGCTGGAGATGACCCAACGAATCTCAACCTATCTGGATACGCTGTGGGGCGCGGAAAATATTCCATGGTCAATGTATTACCTCAATGGTCAGGACAATAGCCTGATCCTTATCTCAACATTGCCGCTGAAAGATCTGACTTCCGGCTTTAAGGAATCGACGATCGGTAATATTGTCGACTCCCGGCGCGCTGAAATGCTGCAGCAGGCCAATGCGCTGGATGAGCGTGAAAGCTTCTCGTCGCTGCGCCGTCTGGTCTGGCAAAACGGACATTACTTCACGCTGCGCACGACCTTTAATCAGCCGGGACATCTGGCAACGGTTGTCGCCTTTGACCTGCCGATTAATGACCTGATCCCTGCCGGCATGCCGCTGGACAGTTTCCATCTGGTCCCTGATGCCAGTTCAACGACTGAACACGTCAATGAAAAAGAGTCGCCTGACAGCGTCAGTATTAGCTTCAACAACAGTAAAATTGAGATCTCATCGGCGCTGGACTCAACGGATATGCGGCTGGTCTGGCAGGTTCCGTTCGGCTCATTGCTACTCGATACGCTGCAAAACATTCTGCTGCCGCTGTTACTGAACATCGCGTTGCTGGCCCTGGCGCTGTTTGGTTATACCACCTTTCGTCACCTCCCTGCCCGTTCAACCGAAGTGGCGCCAAATCTTGCGGCAAATAATGAACTGCGGATCCTGCGTGCGATCAATGAAGAGATTGTTTCCCTGCTGCCGCTGGGATTACTGGTGCACGATCAAGAAGCCAACCGCACGGTAATTAGCAATAAAATTGCCGACCACCTGCTGCCGCATTTAAATCTGCAAAACATTACCAATATGGCGGAGCAGCATCAGGGCGTCATTCAGGCCACTATCAATAATGAACTGTATGAAATCAGGCTGTTTCGCAGCCAGATCTCATCGCGAACGCAGATCTTTATCATTCGTGACCAGGACCGTGAAGTACTGGTTAATAAAAAGTTGAAGCAAGCGCAACGGCTGTATGAGAAAAACCAACAGGCTCGCGCAGCCTTTATGCAGAATATTGGTAATGCGCTGAAAGACCCGGCTAAAACACTGGCTGCTAATGCCGCCGCGCTCAATACCCCCGACAGCCAAAAACTGGCAAATCAGGCTGACGTTTTGGTTCGCATGGTGGATGAAATCCAGTTGGCTAACTTGCTGGAAAGCGACGCCTGGAAAGGTGAATCAACGCTGTTTTCCGTACAGGCGTTGATTGACGACGTGGTCCCGGAGGTGTTGCCGGCCATTAAGCGTAAAGGGCTGCAGCTACTGATTAAAAATCACCTTAGCGCTCATGACGAACGCCGTGGCGACCGCGATGCCCTGCGTCGTATTTTGCTGCTGCTGATTCAATATGCGGTAACCACCACGCAGATTGGTAAAATCACGCTGGAAGTCGACCAGGATGAATCGGAGGCTGAACGTCTGACCTTCCGCATTCTGGATACCGGGGAAGGCGTCACGTTACAGGAAGTTGATAACCTGCATTTCCCGTTCATTAATGACACACAAGGCGATCGTTATGGCAAAGCCAACCCATTGACGTTTTGGCTGTGCGATCAGTTAGCCCGTAAGCTGGGTGGACACCTGAACATTAAAGCGCGGGAAGAGCTTGGAACACGTTATATAGTCCATGTTAAAATGCCACTGCACGATCAACATGCTGATAGTGAAGAGCGCCTGTTAGATGACGTCTGCGTGATGGTTGATGTGACCTCTAATGACGTACGGAGCATCGTATTACGTCAACTGGAAAACTGGGGCGCAACCTGCATCACGCCCGACGAACGGTTGAATAGTCAAGAATATGATCTCTTTTTAACAGATAATCCGTCTAATCTTACTGCCTCGGGCTTGCTTTTAAGCGATGATGAGTCTGGCGTACGGAAAATTGGCCCCGGTCAGCTGCGCGTCAACTTTAATATGAGCAATGCTATGCAGGAAGCTGTCCTCGAGCTGATAGAAGAGCAGTTGGCACAAGAAGAGCTCCAGGAGCTCCCCCTCGGCGGAGATGAAAATGCCGAACTTCATGCCAGCGGTTACTATGCACTCTTTGTAGACACAGTACCGGATGATGTTAAGAGGTTGTATACTGAGGCAGCAATCAGTGATTTCGCTGCGTTAGCCCAAACGGCTCATCGCCTGAAAGGCGTGTTTGCCATGCTTAATCTGGTACCCGGCAAGCAGTTATGTGAAGCGCTGGAACATCTTATTCAAGAGAAAGATGCTCCAGGTATAGAAAAATACATCAGCGACATTGACGCATACGTCAAGAGCTTGCTGTAGCAAGGTAGCCCAATACATGAACACTATGAACGTAATTATTGCCGATGACCACCCGATTGTACTGTTCGGTATTCGTAAATCACTTGAACAGATCGAGTGGGTAAATGTTGTCGGCGAATTTGAAGACTCCACAGCACTGATCAACAATTTGCCTAAGTTAGATGCTCATGTGTTGATTACCGACCTCTCCATGCCGGGAGATAAATACGGTGATGGGATCACGTTAATTAAATACATCAAGCGCCATTTCCCGAGCCTGTCGATTATTGTTCTGACCATGAACAATAACCCGGCCATCCTGAGCGCGGTACTGGATCTCGATATTGAAGGGATTGTCCTGAAGCAAGGCGCGCCAACAGACCTGCCGAAAGCGCTGGCCGCGCTGCAAAAAGGGAAGAAATTTACTCCGGAAAGCGTTTCTCGTCTGCTGGAGAAAATCAGCGCCAGTGGCTATGGCGACAAACGTCTGTCACCGAAAGAGAGTGAAGTTCTGCGTCTGTTTGCCGAAGGTTTTCTGGTTACGGAAATTGCCAAAAAGCTCAACCGCAGTATTAAAACCATCAGCAGCCAGAAAAAATCGGCGATGATGAAACTCGGTGTGGAAAACGATATCGCGCTGTTAAATTACCTCTCTTCCGTGACGCTGAGTCCTTCAGATAAAGAGTAAGTAACTGCCGATGGCACTGCGTTTCTCAGACCTACGAACAACTTGTTTCGTAGGTCTGATAAGAGATCTCTTATCCCCGCGCATTCCTCACTCTTTCCGCATAGACCGTCAGCGTTTGCTTCAATACATCCAATGTCACTGGCTTGGAAAGACAGCTATCCATACCGGATTCCAGACAACGCTGCTTCTCTTCAGCCAGCGCGTTTGCCGTCACGCCCACAACCGGCAACGTTAAACCTAACTGGCGGATGCGCTGAGTCAGTCGATAACCATCCATATTTGGCATGTTGACGTCGCTCAGCACGATGTCGATATGGTTTTTACTCAGTACATTGAGCGCATCGACACCGTCATTCGCCGTTTTACACTGATATCCCAACGATCCCAGCTGATCGGCCAGTAAACGCCGGTTGATAGGATGATCGTCGACCACCAGTATCATCATGTCATCATTGGTCGCGCCGACTTTATCCGGGGCGGGGAGCGCCGTGGAGAGTTCTTCACTCCCCAGATCAACGCTGTAAATATGCGCCAGCAGCGCGGGCAGTTCGTGCGGTGACGCCACGCTGTGCACCCACTCCCCTGGCCCCCTTTCTAACGGAATCCCAATATGTCGACGGCAGAAAATCACCGCGGCACGTCCTTGCCACGCCTGTTCCAGCACATCGTCGGCAACCAACAAGTCATCAGCGTCCGGGTGCTGCCCCTCATAACGCAGCACCGTCACCCCGTTACGCGTCAGACTGGATTCGACAAAGCGATACAGCGATGCGTTACGCACCGCCAGCCAGCAACGGGTACCTGCCAGTCCTTCTACGCCTTTTTTCTGCGGATACTGGGCGCCATAAAGAGGAATACGGAGCGTAAACTGGCTGCCCATTCCCGGTTCTGAATCAACGGAAATATCGCCATCCATCATGCTGATCAGTTTTTCACAGATAGCCAAACCGAGCCCGGTTCCCTGGAAATTACGCTGTACGCCAGTGCCCACCTGAAAGAAAGGATCGAACAAACGGACCACTTCTTTGGCGGGGATCCCCACCCCGGTATCACGCACACGGATACTGAGGTAATCACCGTCACACTGCACATGCAGCACAATGCAGCCGGTATCGGTAAACTTGATCGCGTTACTCAGCAGATTGGAGATCACCTGCTGTAAACGCATAGGGTCGCCATTCAACGCGACGGGCACATCCGGGTCGATAAAACAGTACAATCCCAACTGCTTACGCACCACCAGCGGCAGATAGTTTGCCGTAATATGGCTCATCACTTCACGCGGTGAGAACTCGCGCGGTTCAATCTTCAACTGTTCAGATTCAATTTTCGAGAAATCGAGAATATCGCTGATAATTTTCAACAGCAGGCTGGAAGAGTTATTCATCGCCGTCACCAGGCGATCCACCCCGTTGGGTAACTCTTTGGTTTGCAACAAATCGAGGTTACCGATAATGCCATACAGCGGCGTGCGCAGCTCATGGCTCACTGTCGCAAGGAACATCGATTTGGACTGACTCGCCTGTTCCGCCGCCTGGGCCATCTCCTGCAACGACTCTTCCATTTTAACGCGCGCGCTGACGTCAACCAGGACGCAAATTGCCACGTTTTCATTGCGATAGCGCGAATGCACAAAGCTGATTTGCAGATTGGTATTGTTACTGGTCAGCACATCGACAAAATTGACCTGCTGGCCGCAGATGATTTGCGTTAACCGTTGCCGGTCTTCATGCGTCAGCATATTCAGATAGGTATGCGCCAGTTCATTACTCAGGATGTTAATGCCATCCAGCGTGCGCAAAATACAAATCCCCACCGGCGCGGAAGCCACAATTTTACGGTTAAATTGCTCGTGTTCCTCCAGGCGCTGTGCATCGCTTTCCGCAGGAATAAAAATACGCCGCTCATACATACGCGTGAGCATAAATAATGCCGCGCCGACCAGCACATTCAGCAGGATAGCGTTCAGGATCATCATGCGGATCCGCTCCAGCACCAGATCCACCGGAACAGAGTACACAATGCTCAGCGATGACGGCGGCAGATTTTTCTTCAGCACCAGATCGCGAAAACCCGGCGTATAGCCAAACCAGGAACGCTCCTGCATCCAGCGTGGTTCAGCCTTAATATTCCCCTCAGGACCGGTGAGCGAAATCAGCGCATGGCCATTTTCATCGAGAATGGTCACCCCCATCGGCAAACTGCCCGGCGTGAAGAAGTTCTCCATGCGAATAGGTTGTTCCACGCCCAGCAGCGCCTGCAGACGGTTGGCAAGATAAACCGGCGTCAGCGCATAGAAATAGCCCACTCCAGGACGCGGCCCCTGGCTAATCCAGAACAGGTTATTACCGTTTTCATCCTGCGGCGCATTGCGATACTTAATAATACGCTCATGCAGCGCTTTCAGGGCCTGGTCACGTTCGACGGGCATCTCACGCAGACCAAAATTCGCCATACAGAGATTATCGCTGCCGATCAGGAATACGCGATTCAAATCATAGGCAGCAGAAAAATTGTCGCGCCAGTAGCGCATAAACCACGCCAGCGACTCCAGAGAACCTCGCCAGGCGTTGCCCATCACCGAACAGTCGGAGTCGGCAAACAGCGGCTCAAAGTTAGGTACGACGGTTTTGTCATCCCGCGCCCGCAGCGACATCACGCCGTTTTCCGCCGTTAAGCGATTCTCAGCAATATATTTCAGCTCTTTAATAACATCCGATGTGCGCTGGATATAACGCTGGGCCTGATCGGAGCTGAGGTTAAGCTCCTGATGGATCTCAGACTCTCTCTGGTGCAGCGCGTTCACAATGTAGAACACGGAGGCAAAAGCGATCAGACACCAGATCAGGAGCGCCAACGCTCTGAACAGGTAGCGTGAGACTTTTAGGGTTGAATGAACGGAAGCAAGGTATTTCAAAGGGGCGAAGCTCCGCCTCAGGGCATTAATAGAGTGTGGTTAAGGTAGCGGTAAATGTCCGGCGTCGCAATGCCCTCTCTTTACACGGAAATGATACACGGCCCTGGCTCCGCTGTCTTAACCCCGCGACGTTTACACCACCGAACGATTGCTGCGCCGATGAGTTCTCTTGTTTATATCGTAGAAATCGCCAGCCGTTCAGCAGTCTTATCTGAAAATGAGAAAAAACGCTTCGCGCCTTGCCCTGCTTAACAACACGCAGAACATCGGCTGCTCCCCTGCGCGTACACGGGTCCACGAGCGCCACAGAGGTAACTTGAAGGAAAAAGTGTATATGTCATAATAAACAAAACCGAGGGACCTCAATGAACATTATCGAACAGCTTCAGTTACTGGTAAAAACGGGCTCACACACGGAAAAAACTATTAGCCGTTACATTCTGGCTACATTATCAGGTGCAGAAAAACTGACCTCGACGGCAATATCAAAAAAGACCCATACCAGCCAACCGTCTATTGTTCGTTTTGCCCAGGCTCTCGGTTATACCGGTTTTACTTCCTTTAAATATGATTTAATTAAGTGTCTGCGCAGTGAGCCCGCCGCCCTGCTTCCGGCGCAGGCGGCCAGGAACAATATTATTCTCAGTGAATTTATTAACAATAATAACCCGGCGGCGATTAATACTTTCTTTGAAATTATCAGCTCCAGTCGTAATCTTTATTTTTGTCACTCACGGGAACTCGGCTCTCTGCTCAGTAATATTATTCAGGACTATAGTGATATTGGTAAGGTGTGTATTCCCGTTGAGTATCAAAACGCCAATTCGCTGTTAGCCAATAGCCTGACAGATTGTGATTCCGTCATCCTGCTGCCGGGCCCTAAGGATGAGCCGGATAACCAGTTGATTACATTGATTCGTGAGCATGAAGCCGCCTCGCTGGCCATCGCCTGCCATCAGAGCGGTACATCACTGGCCGATGTGACGCTGTACACCCCGCAATCCAGCGTCAGCCCTCTGAGTTTCGCCGCGTTGAAAATGTCACTGCATACGCTTTTTTTTCATGCCCTGCAATATTGCTATCTGAATATGAATAATGAAAAGACGTCCCATAAACGATGATCGTTGGCAGGGTCAGGGGGAATAAGATACCCTGCTTTAATCAGAGAAATTAAAGCCCAAAAGAATGTTTATGAGACGTGAAAACCAGATTAATTACAACTGCACAATATTCCCTGTTGATAACGAATGATGCACCGCCTCACAGATTAACGTCGCCTGTAACCCATCTTCGGCTGTTGCCAGATACGGCGTATCAAATAATATGTGTTCCACAAAATCATGTATTGGCTGAATTCCGTATCCGCTGGCCTTATTATTAACGTAATTAATGAAGTTATAATTTGGCGTCGCGCTACGCTGTGGGGTAAACATTTCATAACCGCGCAACTGCGCATCCGCACGATAATAGTTATTTTCAGTGATCACAAAACTACGACCATCATTGGCTTTGGGAAACGTTGGCGGTAAACACCACCCTACTTCCACCGTCCATTGCGCACCATTTTCAAACGTAACAAAAGACTGAATGGTATCCCAGGAATCGATGCCTTCAGCCACCAGTTTCTTCTTCTGTCCTATCGCATAGACGCTCACCGCGTTGGCGCCGTTCATATAATAGCGAATTAAATCAAAACAGTGAGTGCCGAGAAAATGGACCGGAGAGCTCTCGTTCGCCCACGATAACCAGTTTTTTGGCACGTCGATGATGTCATCCATGCTCATATAGCCACGCAGTACCTGGCCGGTTTCCGGCTTCAACAGCTCATGATGAATATGTTGTGCCATCCCGTCCCAGCGCTTGTGGTAATCAACGCCGATTTTCACCCCATGCTCTGCGGCGCAGCGGATAATCTCCCGACATTCCGCCGAGGTTGTCGCCATCGGTTTTTCAATCAGCACATGTTTGCCGGCGGTGATGGACTCAATCGTAGCATCAAAGTGGAACGGATCCGGGGTGGCGATCGACACCAAATCGACCTGCGTGGCGGCGAACAATTCTGCCAGCGATGCAAAGCCGGGAATGTGAAACTCCTGCGCCACGCTGGCCCGGATTTCCGGGTTGATTTCGCAAAACCCGACCAGATTTACCCACGGATTATAGTGATAAGCATTGATATGGTGTTTGCCGTAAATTCCCGCGCCAACCACCGCGGCATTGATTTTGTTCATGACACGATTCCTCAGTTAAACAAACCAAAAGAGAACAGATAGCCGATAGCCACCGCCAGAGGGGCGGTAATCATTCGTGACAGCAGGAAAGCCGGCACACCAAGGCGAATGGTTTTCTCTTTCGCCTCCTGCATAGAAAGCCCAACGGGAATAAAGTCGGCGCCTACCTGGACATTTATCGCAAACAGCGCCGGCAGCGCCATCAGGGGTGAAACTACGCCGCTGCCGATGAGCGTCCCCACCAGCACGCCCACCACCTGTGCTATAGCCGCCCCCGGAGCCAGAATCGGCGAGATAAACGGTAAGCCGCAGATAATCGCGATGACAAACAGACCGGTTAACGATCCGGCAAGCGGTGACAGCGCATTCCCGGCCCACTGACCAATTGCCGTTTCCTGCACCAGAGCAATCAGCACGGAGATAAAAGCCATAAACGGAATAACGTTTTTAATGCACAGCTCAACCGACTCGCGCGCGGAGGTATAGAGCAGGCTGACAAAGTTCCCGATCCCCGTCGCAAATCGGGTCATCAACTCCAGCGCGGTGTTGGTCGCCGAACCGCGCGGTTTGGTATTCCCCTGGCGACTGACGGCCACCGAAGCATCACCTGCGGGCAGAGGTTCAACAACATCCACCTCTTGGGCAGTGACCGGCTGATTAAGCGTTTCAATCAGCGATAGCGATTCACTGCTGACATCAGAAATGTAGATATCCTCGGTGATATACTTCGCCAGCGGCCCCATCGCGCCGGTGGGGAGAATATTGATGGTCTTGATTCTTTTTTGTGGGTAGATGCCGCAGCGCAATGAACCGCCGCAGTTGATCACCACGCAAAGGATTTTCTTATCATCCGGCATTGCATCAAAGCCGTTAACAACCGGCATCTCCAGCATTTCACCCAATTTTTTGGCAATCGGGTCAATGCTTTTCCCGGTGAGCGACAAGATGACTTTGCTGGTATCGCGAGATAAATACATATCATCGCCAATCCCTGAATGACCTTTTTTAATCAGCACGGTTTTCATCGGTTTTCCTCATTATTGTCAATGGGCCCGTTAATTCATTAACGGCAGGCGGGCAATCGCTTTTTACGTGTAATGCACCATAGGCGATTGGCTTTTCTGCCCCGTCAAATACCACTGTCATATGCCCCAGCTCAGATAAGTTTTGCCACGCCGCATCTCCCCAGCAGGTGATACTCCATATCTGGTTATTAATCTGTAAAACGTAGTTCGCTGTTTTTTGTAATGGCGCGCTATTACAAACAATATTCTTAATTACCAGCACATAATCGAGATAATCTTCCGGGGCGCGATCGTTAAACGTTATCAGCATGCCACTAAGCAACCCCTCTTCTACTTTTTTTCCAGCTTTTACGACGTCAGCCGAAAATAGTACTTTCATTGTTTTTCCTTATTCCTGGTTAAGTTCACGCTTCTCCAGCCTGGTGAAGATATATTCGGTAAGAAAACCGCGGATAAATCCAAGCAAAATACCTGCCGCGATATAACGCAATGCCAGATCGGCAACAGGAAGGTCGAGTCGGGTAATCCCCGCAGCCACGCCCAGCCAGATAAAGAGTTCAGATGGCACAATGTGGGGAAACAGCGAGGTCAGCGGGTGAACGGTACTGCCCAGCGCATCCTGATAAGCGGGCTTACACCGTTCTGGCAGGAATTTGCCCATGGTCAACGCGCCGGGACTGCTCAGGAAGAACCAGGCAAAACTGGGCAATATTCCGTAGGTTAATATTTTTGATTTACCCATCAGGGTGGCGACTTTTTCCATCCGCTGCTGACCTATTAACTTCATTATGAAATTAACCGTCAGAATTAGCGTTATTAACATCGGAATAGTGCTGACGATCATCCCGGAGAATATCTTGCCAGCACTCTGAAAAAGATGGATAAAACCTTCCGCAATTTCAACTATCATAGTTAACTCCCAACGCCGAGGTAAAAGTATATTCATCCGTCAGAGGTGAACTGACAGACTGAGGCAGCCAACGCATTTCTCTTTCACACTTCAGGTGTTTTTCTTAAATAATTTGTCGGTCTCCTGTTCACAACGGATCTTAAAATTCTTTTAGTGGACAGAATAACGTTAGCGGTAAAAGGGTGAACAAACAGTGAGCACCCTCACGAAACGATAATTATTCATTTATTTTTGTATTTTTATACATAAGGCCTGCAACAAGCGGATAAAGGATAATTAGCTGATGGGAAAGAGAATATTCAGAACGTAAAAAAGGGAGGCAAAGCCTCCCTTTTGTGCAGTATTAAAATACTGATTTACTCGTCAGCGTCATCCGCTGCATCATCATCGGTTTCTGCTTCAGGCGCGATATCCTCGTCGCCCTCAGCGGCACTTCCGTCGATGGAGTCGAGTTCTTCATCATCAACCGGCTCAGCAACGCGTTGCAGACCCACGACGTTTTCATCTTCCGCAGTACGGATGAGGATCACGCCCTGGGTATTACGCCCTACTACGCTGATTTCCGACACGCGAGTACGCACCAGCGTACCTGCATCGGTGATCATCATGATCTGGTCGGTATCTTCAACCTGCACCGCGCCAACAACAGAGCCGTTGCGCTCGGTCACTTTGATGGAGATAACGCCCTGAGTCGCACGAGACTTGGTCGGATACTCTTCCGCCGCGGTACGCTTACCGTAGCCGTTTTGCGTCACGGTCAGGATAGCGCCTTCGCCGCGCGGAATAATCAGAGAAACGACTTTGTCTTCGCCTGCCAGTTTGATACCGCGTACGCCGGTCGCGGTACGCCCCATCGCACGAACGGCATCTTCTTTAAAGCGCACCACTTTACCCGCGGCAGAGAACAGCATAACTTCGTCACTACCGGACGTCAGGTCAACGCCAATCAGCTCGTCGCCTTCGTTCAGGTTAACCGCAATGATACCGGCGGAGCGCGGACGGCTGAACTCAGTCAGCGCGGTTTTCTTCACCGTACCGCTGGCGGTCGCCATGAAGACGTTCACACCTTCTTCGTACTCGCGTACCGGCAGAATAGCGGTGATACGTTCGTTCGCTTCCAACGGCAGCAGGTTGACGATTGGACGTCCACGCGCGCCACGGCTGGCTTCCGGCAACTGATAAACCTTCATCCAGTACAAACGACCACGGCTGGAGAAGCAGAGGATCGTGTCATGGGTGTTAGCCACCAGCAGGCGGTCAATAAAGTCTTCTTCTTTAATACGTGCTGCTGATTTGCCTTTACCGCCACGACGCTGTGCTTCGTAATCGGTTAACGGCTGATATTTCACGTAGCCCTGATGAGACAAGGTTACGACAACATCTTCCTGGCTAATCAGATCTTCGATGTTGATGTCAGCACTGTTCGCGGTGATTTCGGTACGACGTTCGTCGCCGAACTGCTCGCGAATCAGCTCCATCTCTTCACGGATAACTTCCATCAGACGATCTGCGCTGCCCAGAATGTGCAGCAGTTCAGCGATCTGCTCCAGCAGCTCTTTGTATTCGTCGAGCAGTTTTTCATGCTCAAGGCCAGTCAGTTTCTGCAAACGCAGATCCAGAATCGCCTGGGCCTGCTGTTCAGTCAGGTAGTACTGACCGTCACGCACGCCAAATTCCGGCTCCAGCCATTCAGGACGCGCGGCGTCATCACCGGCACGTTCCAGCATGGCGGACACGTTGCCCAGTTCCCACGAACGCGCCACCAACGCAGCTTTCGCTTCTGCCGGGGTCGGCGCGCGGCGGATCAGTTCGATGATGGGGTCAATGTTCGCCAGCGCAATCGCCAACGCTTCAAGGATATGCGCGCGGTCGCGGGCTTTACGCAGTTCAAAGATAGTACGGCGCGTTACGACTTCACGACGGTGACGTACAAACGCGGCAATAATATCTTTCAGGTTCATGATCTTCGGCTGACCATGGTGCAGCGCAACCATGTTGATACCGAAAGAAACCTGCAGTTGGGTCTGGGAGTAAAGGTTGTTCAGAACCACTTCCCCGACCGCATCGCGTTTCACTTCAATCACGATGCGCATACCGTCTTTATCAGACTCGTCACGCAGCGCGCTGATGCCTTCAACGCGTTTGTCTTTTACCAGCTCGGCGATTTTCTCGATCAGGCGCGCTTTGTTCACCTGATACGGAATTTCATGGACGATGATGGTTTCACGGCCGGTTTTGGCGTCAGCTTCGACTTCCGCGCGGGCGCGAATGTACACTTTGCCACGACCAGTACGGTAGGCTTCTTCGATACCACGACGACCGTTAATGATCGCGGCGGTCGGGAAGTCCGGACCCGGAATATGTTCCATCAGCCCTTCAATGCTGATGTCTTCATCGTCAATGTATGCCAGACAGCCATTGATCACTTCCGTCAGGTTGTGCGGCGGAATGTTGGTTGCCATACCTACCGCGATACCGGACGAACCGTTCACCAGCAGGTTAGGAATTTTGGTCGGCATGACGTCAGGAATTTGTTCGGTGCCGTCGTAGTTATCGACGAAATCAACCGTTTCTTTTTCCAGGTCAGCCATCAGCTCATGGGCGATTTTCGACATACGGATTTCCGTATAACGCATCGCCGCTGCGGAGTCGCCATCGACAGAACCAAAGTTACCCTGACCATCTACCAGCATGTAACGCAAGGAGAATGGCTGCGCCATACGAACAATGGTGTCGTAAACGGCGGTATCACCATGAGGGTGGTATTTACCGATTACGTCACCAACGACACGGGCAGATTTTTTATAGGCTTTATTCCAGTCGTTGCCCAATACGTTCATGGCGTAAAGTACGCGACGGTGAACCGGTTTCAGGCCATCTCGGACGTCTGGCAGCGCACGGCCAACAATGACCGACATCGCATAATCCAGATATGAGCTCTTCAGCTCTTCCTCAATGTTGACCGGTGTAATTTCTCTCGCAAGGTCGCTCATCTAACCGCTATCCCTCTACTGTATCCCGGATTCAAAGGTCGCAAATTATAACACATTCGCACAGATTCAGGTAAATGGATTCCCCCTGACAGAGGCTTTATTCATCCCGTCAGGCTGATATACTCATTTGCATCGCAAATTTAGGAGTAGAAGCCCCAATGAATGCCGAAAAACCCCCGGTAAGCCACAACGTTGACCATGAAGAAATTGCCAAGTTTGAAGCAGTCGCGTCACGCTGGTGGGACCTTGAGGGTGAATTTAAGCCACTGCACCGCATTAACCCGCTGCGTCTGGGTTACATCACGGAGCGCTCAGGCGGCCTGTTTGGTAAAAAGGTACTCGACGTAGGCTGCGGCGGCGGCATTCTGGCAGAAAGTATGGCGCGCGAAGGCGCAACCGTCACGGGCCTGGATATGGGCTTTGAACCGTTACAGGTAGCAAAACTGCATGCGCTGGAGAGCGGTATCCAGGTCGAGTACGTCCAGGAAACCGTCGAAGAGCACGCGGAAAAACATGCGCACCAGTATGACGTGGTGACCTGCATGGAAATGCTGGAGCACGTGCCGGACCCGCAGTCGGTGGTCAGCGCCTGCGCCAGGCTGGTTAAACCGGGCGGCGAAGTGTTTTTCTCCACGCTTAACCGCAACGGCAAATCCTGGCTGATGGCCGTGGTCGGAGCGGAATATATTTTGCGCATGGTGCCGAAAGGCACGCATGATGTGAAAAAATTTATTAAGCCTGCAGAGTTATTACAGTGGGTAGATCAGACCGTGCTGAAAGAGCGTCATATGACCGGCTTGCATTACAACCCGATCACCAACAGCTTCAAACTCGGTCCGGGCGTTGATGTGAACTATATGGTCCATACCACCGCCAGTGTTGATTAACCACTTTCTGTAGGCCGGATAAGGCGTCTAACGCCGCCATCCGGTATGCTGACAGGAATAGGGCCTGATGGCGCTTCGCTTATCGGGCCTACAAATCCTGTGCCAGATCATAAGAACTTTCTTCGCCTTAGATGAAGAAATCAGCACTCGATCAAATTTTCTATTTTTTTTCTCAATTATTGACATCCCCGCCAGGCCTTATAAGACGCGCACTTAGCGATTCTTACCCTTTTGCAACCTCAATTTAACGTCAAAATCAACTCTTGTGCTGAAAAGAATCCCTACTAGAATACTCACCATATAGCGTCTATTTTATCAAACAACCCCTACATATAGTATTTATCCACAGACTTAGTCACAACATGACTCTGTGGATAATATGGGGGATATTTTTTCTTTCACGGACAGGTAAAAAACCACATGAATCAGAGTCTGCTGGTGACAAAGCGTGATGGTAGTACAGAGCGCATCAATCTCGACAAAATCCACCGAGTTCTGGATTGGGCGGCAGAAGGACTGAATAACGTATCGATTTCTCAGGTCGAGCTGCGCTCTCATATTCAGTTTTATGACGGTATCAAAACTTCCGATATCCATGAGACGATCATCAAAGCAGCCGCCGACCTGATCTCCCGCGAGGCGCCGGATTATCAGTACCTGGCTGCCCGCCTGGCTATTTTCCACCTGCGCAAAAAAGCCTACGGCGAGTTTGAACCGCCTGCACTTTACGACCATGTCGTGAAAATGGTTGAAATGGGCAAATACGACAATCATCTGCTGGAAGACTACACGGAAGAAGAGTTCAAGCAGATGGACTCGTTCATCGTACACGACCGTGATATGACCTTCTCCTACGCTGCGGTGAAGCAGTTAGAAGGTAAATATCTGGTGCAAAACCGTGTCACCGGTGAGATTTATGAAAGCGCGCAGTTCCTCTACATTCTGGTAGCGGCCTGCCTGTTCTCTAACTATCCACGTGAAACGCGTCTGCAATATGTAAAACGTTTCTATGATGCCGTTTCAACGTTCAAAATTTCTCTGCCAACGCCAATTATGTCCGGCGTGCGAACCCCAACCCGTCAGTTCAGCTCCTGCGTACTGATCGAGTGCGGCGACAGCCTGGATTCCATCAACGCCACCTCCAGCGCTATCGTGAAATACGTTTCTCAGCGCGCCGGTATCGGTATCAACGCCGGCCGCATCCGTGCGCTGGGCAGCCCGATTCGCGGCGGTGAAGCGTTCCACACTGGTTGTATTCCGTTCTACAAGCACTTCCAGACCGCGGTGAAATCCTGCTCGCAAGGCGGCGTGCGCGGCGGTGCGGCAACGCTGTTCTACCCAATGTGGCATCTGGAAGTCGAAAGCCTGCTGGTGTTGAAAAACAACCGTGGCGTTGAAGGCAACCGCGTGCGTCATATGGACTACGGCGTACAAATCAACAAGCTGATGTACACCCGTCTGCTGAAAGGCGGCGACATTACCCTGTTCAGCCCGTCCGACGTGCCGGGGCTGTACGACGCGTTCTTCGCCGATCAGGACGAGTTCGAACGTCTGTACACCCAATATGAAAACGACGACAGCATCCGTAAACAGCGCGTGAAAGCGGTCGAACTGTTCTCCCTGATGATGCAGGAACGTGCCTCTACAGGCCGTATCTATATCCAGAACGTGGACCACTGCAACACCCACAGCCCGTTCGATCCGGTAGTCGCTCCGGTGCGCCAGTCCAACCTGTGTCTGGAAATCGCCCTGCCGACCAAACCGCTGACCGACGTTAACGACGAAAACGGCGAAATTGCGCTGTGTACGCTGTCCGCTTTCAACCTCGGCGCGATTAAGAGCCTGGACGAGCTGGAAGAACTGGCCGTACTGGCGGTGCGCGCGCTGGATGCGTTGCTGGATTATCAGGATTATCCAATCCCGGCCGCCAAACGCGGCGCGATGGGCCGTCGTACGCTGGGTATTGGCGTCATCAACTACGCCTACTGGCTGGCGAAAAACGGTAAGCGTTATTCTGACGGTAGCGCCAATAACCTGACCCACAAAACCTTCGAAGCCATTCAGTATTACCTGCTGAAAGCTTCTAACGAGCTGGCAAAAGAGCAAGGCGCGTGCCCGTGGTTTAACGAAACAACTTACTCCCAGGGTATCTTGCCGATCGATACCTATAAGAAAGACCTTGATGCTATCTCTGACGAGCCGCTGCACCTGGACTGGGAAGCGTTGCGTGAGTCCATCAAAACTCACGGCCTGCGTAACTCCACGCTGTCTGCGCTGATGCCGTCGGAAACCTCTTCGCAGATCTCTAACGCGACTAACGGTATTGAACCACCGCGCGGCTACGTGAGCATCAAAGCGTCTAAAGATGGGATTCTGCGTCAGGTCGTGCCGGACTACGAACACCTGCACGACGCCTACGAACTGCTGTGGGAAATGCCGAACAACGACGGCTATCTGCAACTGGTAGGTATCATGCAGAAGTTTATCGATCAGTCGATTTCTGCCAACACCAACTATGATCCGACGCGTTTCCCATCAGGAAAAGTGCCGATGCAGCAGTTGCTGAAAGACCTGCTCACCGCCTACAAATTTGGCGTCAAAACGCTGTATTATCAGAACACCCGCGATGGTGCGGAAGATACTCAGGACGATCTGGTACCGTCCATTCAGGACGATGGCTGCGAAAGCGGCGCATGTAAGATCTGATGAATGTTGCCGGGTAGCGCTACGCTTACCCGGCCTACGATTGCACGGTTTGTAGGCCGGATAAGGTGTTTATACCGCATCCGGCGCTCATCCCACAAAGGATTCACATCAATGGCATACACCACTTTTTCACAGACGAAAAATGATCAGCTTCTGGAACCGATGTTCTTCGGCCAGCCGGTGAACGTCGCCCGCTACGATCAGCAAAAATATGACATCTTCGAAAAACTGATCGAAAAGCAGCTCTCTTTCTTCTGGCGTCCGGAAGAGGTCGATGTTTCCCGCGATCGCATCGACTTCCAGGCGCTGCCGGAGCATGAAAAGCATATCTTCATCAGCAACCTGAAGTATCAGACGTTACTGGACTCCATTCAGGGTCGTAGCCCGAACGTCGCGCTGCTGCCGTTAATCTCGATTCCTGAACTGGAAACCTGGGTCGAAACGTGGGCGTTTTCTGAAACTATCCACTCGCGCTCTTACACCCATATTATCCGTAACATCGTGAACGATCCGGCGGTGGTGTTTGATGATATCGTTACCAACGAGCAGATCCAGAAGCGCGCGGAAGGCATTTCCAGCTACTATGACGAATTGATCGAGATGACCAGCTATTGGCATCTGCTAGGGGAAGGCACCCATACCGTTAATGGCAAAACGGTTGTCGTGAACCTGCGTGAGCTGAAGAAAAAGCTGTACCTGTGTCTGATGAGCGTGAACGCGTTGGAAGCCATTCGCTTCTACGTCAGCTTCGCCTGCTCCTTCGCCTTCGCCGAACGTGAACTGATGGAAGGCAATGCGAAAATTATTCGTCTGATCGCCCGCGACGAAGCCCTGCACCTGACCGGTACGCAGCACATGCTGAACCTGCTGCGCAGCGGTGTAGACGACCCAGAGATGGCGGAAATCGCAGAAGAGTGTAAGCAAGAGTGCTACGACCTATTCGTGCAGGCCGCGCTGCAAGAGAAAGAATGGGCGGACTATCTGTTCCGTGACGGTTCGATGATCGGCCTGAACAAAGATATTCTGTGCCAGTACGTTGAGTACATCACCAACATTCGTATGCAGGCTGTTGGGCTGGATCTGCCGTTCCAGACGCGCTCTAACCCGATCCCGTGGATCAACACCTGGCTGGTGTCCGATAACGTACAGGTTGCGCCGCAGGAAGTGGAAGTCAGCTCCTATCTGGTCGGCCAGATCGATTCCGAAGTTGATACCGACGATCTGAGTAACTTCCAACTCTGATGAGCCGCGTTACTCTACGCATCTCTGGCACACAGCTGCTGTGCCAGGATGAACACCCTTCCCTGCTGGTCGCACTCGAATCGTACAATGTTGAAGTCGAATACCAGTGTCGTGAGGGTTACTGCGGTTCCTGCCGTACCCGCCTGGTAGCGGGACAGGTGGACTGGATTGCAGAACCTCTGGCCTTTATTCAGCCGGGTGAAATATTGCCCTGCTGTTGCCGGGCAAAAGGCGATATTGAACTTGAGCTGTAACGGTTAGTGCACTTCATGTGCGCTAACCAGCGGCATCGCTCCGCGGCGTTTCATCTGCGCGATATACAGCGCCCCGGCTAAAACCACCAGCAGCGCCCCTACCAGATAAATCGCCCGATAGCCCACGCCCTCGACCATCATCCCCATAATGAACGCGCCAATCGCCATTCCCGCATCCATCGCATTAAAGAATAGCGAATTGGCGATGCCAATTTTATGCGGTTCCACCGAGCTAATAATTTGTGTCTGGAATACCGGCGTGACCGAACCGTAACCAATGCCGATTAATCCCCCGGCAATAATCATCATGATGCTGCCGTTGGTGTAGCCAAGCGCCACCAGTCCCACTGTAAAGGCCAGCAAACACGGATATACCACGTATTTCGGCCCTTTTTTATCACAAATGTTGCCGGTAAAGGTTCGACAGATCATCAGGCAAATAGCGTAGCACAACAGGAAATTACTGGCGGCGGCCATCAGATCCAACTCGCGCGCATACAGCGCGAGGAAAGCAGAAACGCCCGCATAGGAGAAGGTCATGAAAAACGTCACCATCGCGAAAGGCAGCGCGGCACGGTCAAACATTGCCGCAAATCCCAGCTTCGGTTTTGAGCCGTCGGCATGACGGATGACCGGCGGTACGGCGACGATCAATGACAGGATAATACCCAGCGCGGCAACCGCGCTACACAGCCAGAAAGCGGTGGTAAAAGCGCCCCAGCGTGCCATATTCAGCCCCACCCAGGGCCCCACAACCATTGCCAGTCCCATGGCCAACGAGAAAAAACTGATGCCCTCTCCACGTCGGGAGGCCGGTATCAGCCGCGCGGAAATCGTTCCTTTTACCGTGGTAATGACGCCAAACGTCACCCCATGAAGCACCCGAATAAACAGCAGCGATTCAATTGAGTGGCAAACAGGATACAGCGCAGTGACAACCAAAAAGGCCAGAGAAGAGAGCACCAGAATCGTTTTATTCGAATATTTTCCCACCCATTGCCCGGCGAACGGACGCACAACAATTGCGGCCCCTAAAAAGAAGGTGACCAATAAGCCGGCTTTATCCGGCGTGGCGTGCAGGCGATCCGAAATATAGATCGGTAATAACGTAAGCAGGACATAAAACACAAAGAATATAATGAAGCTAATGATCGTGATTGCCCAAAAATCCTTCGTCCACAGTTTTTCTTTCATATTCGACAGCCTGTCCAGATGGCGCACGCAGGCAACGCTCAGCTCAACTGAGCAACGGAGAGGTGCGTCAAAATGTGATTTATACGGTAGACCGCAAGTGTAAACAGATTCATTATATTAGAGAAATTAATCGTTTTAATATTGTTAATTAGAGGGAACTAATGACATTAACCCAGATCCACGCCCTGCTTACCGTGCTTGAATGCGGCGGTTTTACCGAAGCCAGTAAGCGGTTGTATATGACCCAATCCGCTGTGAGCCAGGCCATTTCGGCGCTTGAAGAAGAGTTGGGAGTCGAATGTCTTATCCGCGAGCGCCGCAAAGACATTCAGCTCACCCCCGTTGGAAGACGGATCGTACCGCACCTGCGCATGATCGTTTCAGAAACCAACGCGGTGAAAGAGATTGCCGAGCAGGAGCGAAAAAACCCAGCCCGAACCCTGCGCATCGGCTGCTTTCCCAGCGCCTGCGCCTGCATTTTACCGGGCATTATCCACCACTTCGAGCAGCACCATCCGCACATCAAAATCATTCCCTTCGAAGAGAACAGCACGGCGATCGTGGATTCCCTGCGCAGCGGGGATATTGATGCCGGATTTGTGCATTTTCCGGTGAGCGGCATGTACTGCGTACCGGTCTATCGCGACAAATTTACCGTCGTGGTTCCCGAAAGCCATCCTCTGGCAGCCCATACCGCGGTTACGGTTGAACAACTGGTGGGAGAACCGCTGATTATCAGTAAAGGTCGCTATGAATTAAGCATCATGACGCTATTTAAAGAGAAAGGTATCGAGCCGGTTATTAAATACGAATTTAACCATCCGGATACCGCGATGAGTTTTATTCGTCAGGGGCTGGGTATTGCGTTATTACCGGAGTTAACGCTGAAAGCCGTTGGCGGGGAGATACGCTCGGTGGCGCTGGAGCCGACGTTCTATCGACAGATATCGTTACTGGCAAAAGAGCCGCCGGTGGACGGCAGCCCTTTATTTCTCCTGCAGGCTTGTATGGAAACGTTGACAGCAGACGGCCTTATCTAACAGTTTATAACGTTATCCAATAAGGCCTGTGACCGGAGGTGCATCACAGGCCTTGTGCCATTACTCTTTATTCAGGAATTTCACTGCTTTGTCGGGGAAGTCGGTGAACAACCCGTCAACGCCCGCCTTGTTATACAGAATGTCATACAGCTGGTTTACGTCAGTAGTGTAATCCGGTAGCTGATCGGCACGAACCGTATAAGGATGCACCACCATCTTGTTCTGATGCGCGTCCTGAACCATACCAGTTAACGAGATATTGCCTTTTTTCGACTTCTCATCAACCAGCATGTGGTAGTCCGGCCCAATGCCGTCCGCATACTGCGCCACCTGTTTCATGGCACCCGGTTTGAACATCCAATCGTAGTTGTAATTAACCCAACTACCGTCCGGCTTTTTCTCCTGGGTTTCATTCCAGTCAGTGTACGCAATTAACTGCACCAGATTGAGATCCATCCCCATCTTTGGTTCCAGTTCATTTTTAATGCGCTTTAACTCCGCGACATCAAAACACTGCAGATAAACCTTGTCGTTTTTGCTGGTATACCCGTACTTTTTCAGCACTTCCAGCGTTTTCGCAGCGATGTCCTTCCCTTCCTGGTGATGGAACCACGGCGCCTTCATTTCCGGGTAAATGCCGATGTTTTTACCGGTTGAGTGATTCAGTCCCTGAACGAACTCAATCTCTTCTTCGAAGGTGTGCACGCGGAAATCAGATTTACCCATTGGGAAGCGCCCAGGGTAGGTCTGTACCTTTTTGCCATTTTCGATATCAAAGCCTTCGGTAAATTTCAGCGATTTGATCTCATCCAGCGTAAAGTCGATAGCGTAATAACGTCCATCTTTACGCGCACGATCCGGAAAACGCTCAGCGACATCGGTGACGCGGTCCAGATAGTGGTCATGCAGGACGACCAGATGGTCATCCTTGGTCATCACCAAATCCTGCTCCAGATAATCCGCGCCCTGAGCATAGGCCATCGCTTTCGCGGGCAGCGTATGCTCAGGTAAATAACCGCTTGCCCCACGGTGCGCAATCACGATTTTATCGGCGGCGACCGCCGCGCTGCTAACAACCATACCAGCCAGCATCAGCGCCACGCTGAGACTTTTCAATGTGGTTTTCATAAATTAGCCCCCGTTACGTTTCTGCAGCATTTCTTCGTGATGGCGTTTTTCGCCAATCATGACGACCACCAGCAGAATCACCGCCAGCACGCTACCGCCAATCATCACCATAAAGCCACCGTCCCAGCCGAAGAAGTCAACGGTGTAGCCGACAATGGCGCTCGCCGCCACAGAACCGCCGAGATAACCGAACAGTCCGGTAAAGCCTGCCGCCGTGCCCGCCGCTTTTTTCGGCGCCAGTTCCAGCGCGTGCAGGCCGATCAACATAACCGGGCCGTAGATCAGGAAGCCGATGATAATCATACAAGCCATATCAACGTTCGGGTTCCCTGCCGGGTTCATCCAGTAAACGATGGTCGCGATAGTCACCAGCGTCATAAAGAACACGCCAGTCGCGCCACGGTTGCCGCGGAAGACTTTATCCGACATCCAACCACACAGCAGCGTGCCCGGAATACCCGCGTATTCATACAGGAAGTAAGCCCAGGATGATTTATCGAGTGCGAAATGCTTCACTTCTTTCAGGTAGGTCGGTGACCAGTCCAGGATGCCGTAGCGCAGCAGATAAACAAACACGTTAGCGATAGCGATGTACCACAACAGTTTGTTTGGCAGTACATACTGCATGAAGATCTGCTTCGCAGTCAGCTCTTCTTCCGCTTTCTCGTTGTAATCGTCCGGATAGTCGTTCTTATACTCTTCGATAGGCGGCAGGCCGCAGGACTGCGGCGTATCACGCATCATCGCAAAGGCGAACAGCGCAACCACAATCGCACCGAAAGCAGGCATATACAGCGCCGCTTTCCAGTCATTGAACCAGGCCATACCGAGCAGGAACAGCAGAGGAGGCAGACCGCCGCCCACGTTGTGCGCACAGTTCCAGACGGAAACAATACCGCCACGTTCTTTCTGCGACCACCAGTGCACCATGGTACGGCCACACGGCGGCCACCCCATCCCCTGGAACCATCCGCAGAGGAACAGCAGCACAAACATTATCGCAATGCTCGATGTCGCCCACGGCACAAAGCCCATAAACAACATCACTGCGGCAGCCAGAATCAAACCTGCTGGCAGGAAAACGCGCGGATTCGAGCGATCCGAAACGGACCCCATGATGAATTTCGAAAATCCGTAAGCGATGGAGATACCAGATAAGGCAAAACCCAGATCGCCGCGAGAGAAACCCTGCTCAACCAGATATGGCATCGCCAAGGCGAAGTTCTTACGTACCAGATAGTACGCGGCATAACCAAAGAAAATCCCCAGGAAAATCTGCCAACGCAATCGACGATATGTCGGATCGATCTCCGTAGCAGGCAAACGCGCCTTATGTGGCGCTGGTTTAAAAATACTCAACATAGTGTAGCCTCCGTGGCCGTCTTTCATTCGAAGTAAACACTGCAGTTCGTCATTACTATCCTACCTCTTCCAGTGTGGCCGCGATGTTAAGGAAAGATACCTAACAAAAATGTGAAACGCAGCACATATTGTTACAGATTTATGACAAATGTTCATAAAGGCGCACGGAATCACGTTTCATTTTCGAATAATGAGCGATTATGCGCGAAATCAAACAATCCATGTTTTTTATGTGGCTAAATGATAAAAAACGAACTGTGAGGAAAAACAATGAAAACTCGCGACTCGCAAACAAGTGACGTGATTATCATTGGTGGAGGAGCAACAGGTGCAGGGATCGCACGCGACTGTGCGCTGCGCGGGTTGCGCGTCATCTTAGTGGAACGCCACGATATCGCCACGGGCGCGACCGGACGTAACCACGGCCTGCTGCATAGCGGTGCGCGCTACGCCGTCACCGACGCTGAATCTGCCCGTGAGTGCATCAGCGAAAACCAAATTCTGAAACGTATCGCCCGTCATTGCGTTGAGCCGACGGACGGTCTGTTTATTACCCTGCCGGAGGATGAGCTCTCCTTCCAGGCTACCTTTATTCGCGCCTGTGAAGAGGCAGGTATTCGCGCAGAAGCGATTGACCCTAAGCAGGCGCGCATTATCGAACCTTCCGTCAACCCACAGTTGATTGGTGCAGTTAAAGTGCCGGACGGTACGGTCGATCCCTTCCGCTTAACCGCCGCCAACATGCTGGATGCGCGTGAGCATGGCGCGCTTATCTTAACGGCCCATGAAGTGACGGGGCTGATTCGCGAAGGGGCAACGGTTTGCGGCGTTAACGTGCGCAATCATCTGACGGGTGAGATGCAGTCCCTGCATGCGCCGGTGGTGGTGAATGCCGCCGGGATCTGGGGCCAGCGCATTGCAGAATATGCCGATCTGAGTATCCGGATGTTCCCGGCCAAAGGTTCGCTGCTGATTATGGATCATCGTATAAACCAGCATGTCATTAATCGCTGCCGTAAACCTTCTGACGCCGATATTCTGGTGCCTGGTGATACCATTTCGCTCATTGGTACCACCTCACAGCACATTGATTACGACGATATTGACAGCAACCGCGTCACCGCAGAAGAGGTCGATATTCTGCTGCGCGAAGGCGAGAAACTGGCGCCGATTATGGCGAAAACACGCATTTTACGTGCCTACTCAGGTGTGCGACCGCTGGTCGCCAGCGACGACGATCCAAGCGGTCGTAACGTCAGCCGCGGTATTGTGCTGTTCGATCACGCTGAACGTGACGGACTGGATGGGTTTATCACCATTACCGGCGGTAAGCTGATGACCTACCGTCTGATGGCGGAATGGGCCACCGATGCCGTTTGCCGCAAGCTGGGCAATTCTCAACCTTGCACCACGGCAGACACCGCGCTGCCAGGCTCGCAGGAATCCACCGAGCACACGCTGAAACGCGTAATTTCATTGCCTGCGCCGTTGCGCGGTTCGGCGGTCTACCGTCACGGCGATCGCACCCCGGCGTGGCTTAGCGAAGGTCGTCAGCACCGTAGCCTGGTCTGTGAATGTGAAGCGGTCACCGCGGGCGAAGTGCAATACGCCGTCGAGAATTTAACCGTCAACAGCCTGCTCGATTTACGTCGCCGTACCCGCGTTGGTATGGGGACCTGCCAGGGCGAATTGTGCGCCTGCCGCGCCGCAGGTTTACTGCAACGTTTTAATGTCACCACTGCTGCGCAATCTATCACCCAGCTTTCCGATTTCCTCAATGAGCGCTGGAAAGGCGTGCAGCCTATCGCCTGGGGAGATGCGCTGCGCGAAAGCGAATTCACGCGCTGGGTCTATCAGGGATTGTGCGGTCTGGAAAAGGAGCACCAGGATGAAATTTGATACCGTCATTATCGGCGGCGGCCTGGCCGGACTGCTGTGCGGCCTGCAGCTGCAAAAAAGCGGGTTGCGCTGTACGATTGTCACGCGCGGCCAAAGCGCCTTGCATTTTTCCTCCGGCTCACTGGATTTGCTCAGCAACTTACCCGATGGTCAACCGGTGGTAGAGATAGAAGCAGGTCTGAATGCGCTGCGTACTCAGGCGCCCACGCATCCGTATAGCACCATCGGAACACAGAACGTCCTGGAGCTGGCCCAGCAGGCGCAGGATCTGCTGGATGAATGCGGAACGCATTTGCAGGGCAAGGTACGCCAGTCACATCAACGCGTAACCCCGTTGGGCACCCTGCGCTCAACCTGGTTAAGTTCCCCAGAAGTTCCGGTGTGGCCACTGTCCGCACAGCGTATCTGCGTTGTCGGTATCAGCGGTTTACTGGATTTTCAGGCGCATCTCGCCGCGGCCTCGCTGCGCCAACGTAATCTCAGCGTCGAGACAGCAGAAATCGATCTGCCCGAGCTGGATGTCCTGCGTGATAACCCGACCGAGTTTCGCGCCGTCAATATTGCGCGCCTGCTGGACAACGAAGATAAATGGTCGCTGCTCTATGATGCTTTACTGCCACAGGCAAAAACCTGCGACATGATCATTATGCCAGCCTGTTTCGGCCTGGTGGATGAGCGCCTCTGGCACTGGCTTAACGAGCGCCTTCCCTGCTCGTTGACGCTGTTACCGACTCTACCGCCTTCAGTACTGGGTATGCGTCTGCACAACAAATTACAGCGCCAGTTTGTGCGCCAGGGCGGCGTCTGGATGCCGGGTGATGAAGTGAAGAAAATCACCTGTCAGGACGGCGTAGTCAGTGAAATCTGGACCCGTAACCATGCCGATATCCCGTTGCGTCCGCGCTTCGCCGTGCTCGCCAGCGGCAGCTTTTTCAGCAGCGGACTGATCGCCACGAGAGAGGCCATCCACGAACCGATCCTCGGGCTGGATGTACAGCAAACCGCCACCCGCGCCGAGTGGTATCAACGCGACGTCTTCGATCCGCAACCGTGGCAAAAGTTTGGCGTCACAACCGACGCTACGCTGCGCCCGTCACTGGCGGGTAAAACGGTAGAAAATATGTATGCCATCGGTTCTGTTCTCGGTGGTTTCGACCCTATTGCCGAGGGTTGCGGAGGCGGCGTATGCGCAGTCAGTGCCTTACACGCCGCACATGACATTGCGAAACGTGCAGGAGGACAGCAATGAGCGACACACGTTTTGAAAGTTGTATCAAATGCACGGTGTGCACCACCGCCTGCCCGGTAAGTCGCGTCAATCCGGGCTACCCTGGCCCAAAACAAGCCGGACCGGACGGTGAGCGTCTGCGCCTGAAAGATGGCGCATTATACGACGACGCGCTGAAATACTGCATCAACTGTAAGCGCTGCGAAGTGGCGTGTCCGTCAGATGTGAAAATTGGCGATATCATCCAGCGTGCGCGCGCCAAATATGACACTACGCGTCCATCGCTGCGTAATTTTGTTTTAAGCCATACGGATTTAATGGGAAGTGTATCCACCCCGTTCGCGCCGATAGTGAATACCGCCACCTCGCTGAAACCGGTACGCCAGTTGCTGGACTACGCGCTGAAAATCGACCATCGCCGTACGCTGCCGAAATACTCCTTTGGTACGTTCCGCCGCTGGTATCGCAGCGTTGCCGCGCAGCAGGCGCAGTATCCGGATCAGGTCGCCTTTTTCCACGGCTGTTTTGTGAATTACAACCATCCGCAACTCGGTAAAGACCTGATCAAGGTCCTGAACGCCATGGGAACCGGCGTACAGCTGCTGAGCAAAGAGAAATGCTGCGGCGTACCGCTGATCGCCAACGGCTTTACCGATAAAGCACGCAAGCAGGCGGTGAGCAACGTGGCCTCGCTCAGGGAAGCGATTGACGGGAAAGGCATTCCGGTGATCGCCACCTCATCAACCTGTACCTTTGCACTCCGCGATGAGTACCCGGAAGTGCTGGACGTCGACAACACGGGCCTGCGCGAACATATTGAGCTGGCGACCCGCTGGCTGTGGCGCAAGCTGGATGAAGGCAAAACGTTGCCGCTGAAGACGCTGCCGCTGAAAGTGGTCTATCACACGCCTTGCCATATGGAGAAAATGGGCTGGACGCTCTACACGCTGGAGCTGTTGCGCCAAATTCCGGGACTGGAGCTGACGGTGTTAGATTCTCAGTGTTGCGGAATCGCCGGGACATACGGCTTTAAAAAGGAAAACTACCCGACATCACAATCGATTGGCGCACCGTTATTCCGCCAAATTGAAGAAAGCGGTGCCGATATCGTTGTCACCGACTGTGAAACCTGTAAATGGCAGATAGAGATGTCTACAAGCAAACGCTGCGAACATCCTATCACCCTGCTTGCCAAAGCATTGGGTTAACTCTGTTGCCCGGTGGCGTTTGTTACCGGGCATTTTTGCGTACTCTGTTCCGCCTATCTGAATACGTTGCAATCGGGCGTATTTATCTCTGATTCACCCGCGCAAATAGCCAAATCCTCCCATGCAGCCCTTGTTAAAAGTAGGTACCGTCATGCCAACTTCTCCTTCAGGTGACGGACTACCATGGATAAATCAACCACCTCTACACCGCATGATGCAGCGTGATTTGATGGGGCTGGTGGACCGTCTGGTCTCGCTTTTAGTTACAAGCACCGCTAATGACAGCCAGTTGCAAACGCTATTTAATTACCTGCTACGATACGGCAATGTTTCTCACGTCAGCGCATTTATCCATGAGGTTGCCGAACGTTCCCCCCATCACAAGGAGAGGTTGATGACAATCGCAGAGAGGCTAAGACAAGAAGGCCACCACCATGGCCTACAAGAAGGGATACAGCAAGGATTAGAACAAGGATTGAACAGGGAGTGCAAAAAGGTACGCAAGAAGAAGCCTTACGTATCGCTCGCATGATGCTGGAAAATGGAATTGATCATAATTTGGTTCAGTTAATTACCGGGCTATTGCCTGGCGATGTTACAGAGTGAGTCAGGTTGGGAAGGTTTGTAGCCTTCCCAATCAATGCTTAAATCGTCAGCGATTCAACCACTTCAATCCAGCCGTGTTCGCTGGCAATATCCTGGCCGTTTAGCCAACGACGCAGCATATTCAGCGCCATCATCGCGCAAACTTCCTGACGAATCGGCAAACTGTAGCGATTAGCGCTAAGCCTTACGCGCAAGGCATGTGTCCCATCCGGGGTTGCCAGCGCAAAGTTAATATGTTCGCTTTCGAATGCCGATACTGCCAGCGCCAGCCCGGCATAGTGTTTGCCGCGTCGCTCGGTAATCCAGTGCGCCGTTTGCGCCAGCGTTTCTTCCTGGGACGGAACCACCTCGCTCGCTAACAGAGGGGCATTAGCGCGCGAGAGCTGGAGTGCAACTAAGCCACCGGTGAACTGTTCGCTCAGCGTCAGACTGTATTGCCGCTCCTGCAACGTGCGGGCGATTTGCGCAGGCAAACCTTCCGTACCTTCGAATATCATATTCTGTCCGGCAACCCGCTTCACCTCAGGCCACAGTGCCAGCATGGCGTCTCGTTGGGAATCCGGCCCGGTCAGCTTCAGCTCAATAATCGGCATCGACGAGCGATAGCCCATTGTTACTCCCGGCGGCAAAGGCAGCGGATCCAGACTCTGCGCCAGGTCACTTTCAGAACGGCCAAAGGTGGTTAATCGCAGGCAGAGCTGTGGTTGAGGCAGAGAAAAACGCTCACGCAAACGCGGCAGAATCTCATGCTCAACCATGACTTTAAATTCCGATGGCACGCCAGGCGTAAAGAACATCAGGCAACGGTTTAGCTTCACTGCGAATCCGCACGCGGTGCCGACAGGATTATTGATAAATTCAGCGCTGGCAGGAAGCTCAGCCTGTTTTCGGTTGCTCGGCGCCATCACGCGGCCACGGTCGCGGAAATAACGCTCCATCTCGGCCAGCCATGCTTCATGCAGTACCAGCCCTTCGCCTTTCGCCGTTGCCGCCGCCTGCGCGCTTAAATCATCGCTGGTTGGCCCCAGACCGCCATTAACGATCAGCACATCGGCGTGTTCGCTACGTTCACGTAAAATAGCGACCAAATCGTCAAGATTGTCCCCTACCGTATTGCGGCGGGTTAACGGTAATCCCTGATTAAAGAAAAAATCAGCCAGCCAGACGGCATTGGTGTCGACGATTTGTCCGTGCAACACTTCATCCCCGGTGGATAGCATCTCCACGTTTAACATCGTGTTCTCCTGCTTTTATGATGAAAACACTATAGCGCATGGAGAGGGGAAGGCGCGACTGAACGCCGCGCCAGAAATATCAGAAGCTGGCGTTAACCCCAACGTACGGACCATCAGCAATCGCGTTATCGCGGTTGCCATCTTTACCCGCCAGGTTCAGGTAGCGATAACCGGCTTCAATGCTCAGCGGGCGCATAATTGTCAGACGCGCACCGGCATTGGCTTCTTCATAACTGTCGATACCGCTGGAAAGCGAATCAGGAGAGTAATAGTACTCACCAAACAGGCGGAAGCTATCGCCAATCGGCCACTGCAGACCGCCACCAACTGCCGCCGCGTAGCCTTCATCACCATCATTAGGATTAGTATAAATACCTTTTCCTCCAACGGTTGCCAGCAACGGACCAAGCGGAATATTCAGACCCAGTCCCAGACCGGCTGCATCGCCGTCGTCATCGTTATGCATCCAGTTACCGCTGACCGCCAGTCCGGTAGACTCAGTTCCCATACCAAACCCAAGGTTGGTGTAATCTTCGCCCGCCTGGCCACTAATGCTAATTGCGCTCGCCGACGCGGAAACAAACAGCATTCCGGCAAAACCCAACATTAAACTTTTTTTCATTTTCTATCCTTTCCAGCAAGAATCAAAACATAGCCCCAAAACCGAGGAATTGTACTGCCAGATGACAAGGAATCAATGAGCTAAAAAAGCGATGCAATGGCATATTGTAACCAAATACTACTTGCAAGTTTGAGTTAAGGTTAAATTCTGCGGCTAATTGCAGAATCGAACGTAGCTACCCCTCGTTTTCAACAAACATCCCTTTCTCCTCAGTTAAAGAAGGGTTAATCGTCACGGAAGCATTTTTTCTGCCGCCAGCAAAAGGTAAGATGGGCACACGATGGAATTCTCAGTATTCCCCTACAAGGATCCGACTTATGCGCCAAAGAACGATTGTTTGTCCATTAATACAAAATAATGGCTGTTATTTACTGTGCAAAATGGCTGATGACCGTGGCGTGTTCCCCGGCCAGTGGGCGCTTTCTGGCGGCGGTGTTGAAGCGGGCGAACGCATCGAAGAAGCATTGCGTCGGGAAGTGAGGGAAGAACTGGGCGAACAGCTCGTGTTATCAGAAATTACCCCATGGACCTTCAGTGATGATATTCGCACCAAAACCTATGCCGATGGCAGCCAGGAAGAGATTTACATGATCTATCTTATCTTTGATTGTGTCGCGGAGAATCGTGAAGTGAACATTAACGAAGAGTTTCAGGCGTTCGCCTGGGTTAAACCGGAAGATCTTGGCACGTACGACTTAAATGTCGCCACGCGTAAGACGTTAACCCTGAAAGGATTACTCTAAGTTATCATTCTAATAGTGGCATAAAATAAACCCTCTGAATTGCGGCATTGCATTGACCTGTCTACGGTAAACAGCAATGCCGTTTACGCCACGCAATTTCTGTAAAATTCATTTGATTTCAAAACAATAAATTAAAAACACCGTTATTTTCCTTTATATCTCGAACCTTAAACTCTTAAGGATAAATTAACCTTCAGTCATTAACCTTTGAAGCCTGATAAATAATTAACGACGCCCCTGTTTATCGCTAAAAATAAAACGTCGGTGCGTTAAATGGCTTGAAGGAATAATGATGTCTGACTTTTTGCCTTTCTCTCGCCCGGCTATGGGAGCTGAAGAGCTTGCCGCAGTGAAGGCGGTTCTGGATTCTGGCTGGATAACCACCGGCCCGCAAAATCAACAGTTGGAAGAAGCCTTCTGCCAGCTCACGGGAAATCAGCATGCCGTTGCCGTCTGCTCCGCCACTGCTGGAATGCACATCACGCTGATGGCGCTGGGCATCGGTGCGGGCGATGAGGTCATCACGCCATCGATGACGTGGGTTTCTACCCTCAATATGATTGTCCTGCTGGGTGCCACACCAGTCATGGTCGATGTTGATCGCGATACGCTCATGGTCACACCGGAGCAGATTGAAGCGGCCATCACGCCACGAACCAAAGCGATTATTCCGGTACATTACGCTGGCGCCCCTGCTGACCTTGACGCGATTTATGCCATTGGCGAACGCTATGGCATTCCGATCATCGAAGATGCGGCGCACGCCGTAGGGACGTTATATAAGGGTCGTCATGTTGGCGCGCGCGGCACCGCTATTTTCTCGTTTCATGCCATCAAAAATATCACCTGTGCGGAGGGTGGGCTGATTGTTACCGATGACGGCCAGCTTGCCCAGCGGCTTCGCAGTCTGAAGTTTCACGGCCTGGGCGTTGATGCTTTCGATCGACAAACCTACGGCCGTGCGCCGCAGGCCGAAGTGTTGGCGCCAGGATACAAATACAACCTCACAGATATCAATGCCGCCATCGCGCTGGTACAGCTGAAGAAGCTGGAACAACTGAACTCGCGCCGCGCACAAATTGCCCAGGAATATCAACAGGCGCTGGCCGATACGCCATTTCAACCGTTGAGCCTGCCCCACTGGTCCCACGTTCACGCCTGGCACCTGTTTATCATTCGTGTTGACGAAGCGCGCTGCGGCCTGAACAGAGATGCCTTAATGGAAGCGCTGAAGGCCAGAAATATCGGCACCGGTCTGCATTTTCGTGCAGCCCATACGCAAAAATATTACCGCGAACGCTTCACCACGCTTTCGCTGCCAAATACAGAATGGAATAGCGCACGCATCTGCTCGCTGCCATTGTTCCCCGATATGACCGCCACCGACACCCAGCGGGTCATTACGGCGCTTCGCGAGATTGCAGGACAATAACTATGTTTGAAGCCACACCGATCAAGAAAGTCTCAGTGGTCATTCCTGTTTTTAACGAACAGGAAAGCCTGCCAGAATTAATCAGACGCACCGGCGCCGCCTGCGAAAAATTGGGCAAAGATTATGAAATCTTGCTGATCGATGACGGCAGCAGCGACCGTTCCGCGCAACTGATGATGGACGCTTCACAGGCGCCGAACAGCCAGATCGTTTCTATTCTGCTGAACCGCAATTACGGCCAGCACTCGGCAATTATGGCCGGTTTCAGCCATGTCACCGGTGACTTGATCATCACGCTGGATGCCGATTTGCAAAATCCGCCGGAAGAGATCCCCCGGCTGGTCGCCACCGCAGATGAAGGTTTCGATGTGGTCGGAACGGTACGCCAGAACCGACAGGACAGCGTATTTCGTAAGACCGCCTCGCGTATGATCAACCACCTGATTCAGCGCACTACCGGTAAAGCGATGGGCGACTACGGCTGCATGCTACGCGCCTATCGTCGCCATATTGTCGATGCCATGCTGCATTGCCAGGAGCGCAGCACCTTTATTCCGATTCTGGCCAACATTTTTGCCCGTCGCGCCACGGAGATCCCGGTGCACCATGCAGAGCGTGAATTTGGTGACTCTAAATACAGCTTCATGCGTCTGATCAACCTGATGTATGACCTGGTGACCTGTCTGACCACCACGCCGTTACGTATGTTGAGCCTGCTCGGCAGCGTGATTGCCGCCACGGGCTTTACGCTGTCCGTTCTGCTTGTTGTGTTACGCCTGACGCTCGGCCCGCAGTGGGCCGCGGAAGGGGTATTCATGCTGTTTGCCGTCCTGTTTACCTTTATCGGCGCACAGTTCATTGGCATGGGTTTACTCGGCGAATATATCGGTCGCATCTATAACGATGTCCGCGCCCGCCCCCGCTATTTTGTTCAACACGTTATCCGCCCACAAACCACGCAGTCAACCGAGGAAAACCGCGCATGAAAGCCGTCGTATTTGCCTATCACGA
This sequence comes from Citrobacter sp. wls615, assembly GCF_005281355.1. Taxonomy (NCBI): domain Bacteria; kingdom Pseudomonadati; phylum Pseudomonadota; class Gammaproteobacteria; order Enterobacterales; family Enterobacteriaceae; genus Citrobacter; species Citrobacter sp. wls615. Next base: position 106,048 of record NZ_SZXM01000087.1, read on the forward strand.
TATGGGATGTCAGGGTGTCCAGGCCTTGTTGGATGCAGGTTATGAAATCGCCGCAATTTTTACGCACACCGACAACCCCGGTGAAAAAGCGTTTTTTGGCTCTGTTTCCCGCCTCGCCGCCAGCGCCGGTATTCCGGTTTACGCCCCGGACGAGGTTAATCATCCTTTGTGGATCGAGCGCATTAGCCAACTGGCACCCGATGTTATCTTCTCGTTCTACTATCGCCATTTACTGAGTGAGGAGATCCTCAGTCTTGCGCCTAAGGGGGCATTTAATCTGCACGGCTCGCTGCTGCCAAAATACCGCGGCCGCGCGCCGCTGAACTGGGTATTGGTCAATGGCGAAACCGAAACCGGCGTCACGCTTCATCGCATGGTCAAACGTGCAGACGCTGGCGCTATTATCGCTCAGCAGTCTGTCGCTATCTCTTCGGATGATGTGGCGTTAACGCTGCACCATAAATTGTGCCAGGCTGCGCGTCAGCTGCTGGAACAGGCGCTGCCCGCGATTAAAACGGGGGATTACGCAGAACGCCCGCAACAGGAAGCAGAGGCTACCTGTTTTGGCCGCCGCACGCCGGAAGATAGCTTCCTGGACTGGAACAAACCTGCCGCAGAGCTGCATAACCAGGTCCGCGCCGTCAGCGATCCATGGCCGGGCGCATTTAGCTATGTCGGCACGCAAAAGTTCACCGTCTGGTCGTCGCGTGTTTGCACAAATGACCTTGCAGCCCAACCGGGCACCGTCATCTCCGTGTCGCCTTTGCTGATCGCCTGTGCCGATGGCGCACTGGAGATTATTACCGGACAAGCTGGCGATGGTATTACGATGCAAGGCTCACAGCTGGCGCAGGTTCTGGGCCTGGTACCCGGTTCTCGTCTGAACAGCCAGTCCGTTACCACCAGCAAACGTCGTACTCGCGTGCTGATCCTTGGCGTTAACGGCTTCATTGGTAACCACCTGACCGAGCGCCTGCTGCAAGAAGACAATTACGAAGTATATGGACTCGATATTGGCAGCGATGCAATTGGGCGTTTCCTGCAACATCCGCGTTTCCATTTCGTCGAAGGCGACATTAGCATTCACTCCGAATGGATTGAATATCATGTGAAAAAATGCGACGTCGTATTGCCGCTGGTGGCGATCGCCACGCCAATCGAATATACCCGCAACCCACTGCGCGTGTTTGAACTCGATTTTGAAGAGAACCTGAAAATCATTCGCTACTGCGTGAAGTACCGTAAGCGCATCATTTTCCCGTCAACCTCCGAAGTCTACGGCATGTGTACCGATAAAGTCTTCGATGAGGACAGCTCGAATCTGATCGTCGGCCCGGTGAATAAACCACGTTGGATCTACTCCGTTTCCAAGCAGTTGCTGGACCGCGTAATCTGGGCATACGGCGAAAAAGAGGGGTTGCGCTTCACCCTGTTCCGTCCGTTTAACTGGATGGGACCGCGTCTGGACAGTCTTAACGCCGCGCGTATCGGTAGCTCACGCGCCATCACCCAATTGATTCTCAATCTGGTGGAAGGCTCACCGATTAAGCTGATTGAAGGCGGCAAGCAAAAGCGCTGTTTTACCGATATTCGCGATGGTATCGAAGCCCTGTACCGCATTATTGAAAATGAAGGAGGACGCTGTGACGGCGAGATTATCAACATCGGTAACCCGGAAAACGAAGCGAGTATTCAGGAACTGGCAGAAATGCTGCTAACCTGCTTTGAAAAACATCCATTACGTCAGCATTTTCCGCCGTTTGCCGGTTTCCGCGACGTCGAAAGCAGCACCTACTATGGTAAAGGTTATCAGGACGTTGAGCACCGTAAGCCCAATATTCGCAACGCAAAACGTTGCCTGAACTGGGAACCCACCATTGAGATGCAGGAAACGGTAGAAGAGACGCTGGACTTCTTCTTACGCAGTGTGGATATCACGGAACACACATCATGACCAAAGTTGGCTTGCGCATTGATGTCGACACATTCAGGGGGACACGCGAAGGCGTGCCCCGCCTGCTGGAGACATTGAACCGACATAACGTTCGGGCAAGTTTTTTCTTTAGCATGGGACCTGACAACATGGGACGCCATCTCTGGCGCCTGGTGAAGCCACAATTTCTGTGGAAGATGCTGCGCTCAAACGCAGCATCGCTCTACGGGTGGGATATTTTGCTGGCGGGTACAGCATGGCCGGGAAAAGAGATCGGCCAGGCCAATGCGGCCATTATTGCGCAAACCGCCCTGCTTCATGAAACCGGTTTGCATGCCTGGGATCACCATGCCTGGCAGGCGCGAAGCGGAAACTGGAATGACAAAGAGCTAATTGATGATATTTCACGTGGCATTACCGCCCTTGAAGCTATCATCAATCAGCCCGTTACCTGCTCCGCCGTTGCCGGATGGCGTGCCGACGACCGCGTCGTCCATGCCAAAGAAACGTTCCATCTGCGCTATAACAGCGACTGTCGTGGAACGTCGTTATTCCGTCCTGTGCTGGCGTCCGGGAAAACAGGTACGCCGCAAATTCCTGTCACATTACCCACATGGGATGAAGTGGTGGGTCAAGAGGTTCAGGCGGTGGACTTTAATGCTTATATTCTCTCCCACATCCAGATGAGCAGAGAGACACCGGTGTACACCATTCATGCAGAAGTGGAAGGTATTGCCTTTCAGCAGAATTTTGACGAATTGCTCACTCGTGCTGCCGACATGGGGATTACGTTTTGCCCGCTCGGGGATCTGCTACCGGACGATATCAGTGCGCTGCCAACCGGGCGGATCGTGCGTGGGAAGATTCCCGGCAGAGAGGGATGGATCGGCTGTCAGCAACCCGTGGATATGACACAATGAAATCGGTACGTAACGCCCTGGCATTTATCGCTTTTATCGCGCTGTATTTTATTTTACCTATTAATAGTCGTCTGCTGTGGCAGCCTGATGAAACGCGCTATGCCGAAATCAGTCGGGAGACGCTGACCTCTGGCGACTGGATCGTTCCGCACTTTTTAGGGCTGCGTTATTTTGAAAAACCGATTGCCGGATACTGGTTGAACAGCATCGGGCAATGGCTGTTTGGCGCCAATAATTTTGGCGTCAGAGCGGGCGCTATTTTTGCCACCTTGCTGACGGCGCTACTGGTAGCCTGGCTTGCCATGCGGATGTGGCAGGATAAGCGTACCGCCGTACTCTCTTCAGTTATCTTTTTAACCTTTTTTTCGGTCTATAGCATCGGTACCTACGCGGTACTCGATCCTATGATCGCACTCTGGCTGATGGCGGGCATGTGCTGCTTTTGGGAGGGGATGCTGGCCACTACCAGTACACGCAAAATCGTTGCCTTTCTGCTGTTAGGGCTAACCTGCGGCATGGGCGTAATGACCAAGGGTTTCCTGGCGCTTGCTGTTCCCGTGCTCAGCGTACTGCCGTGGGTTTTCGTGCAAAAACGCTGGAAAGACCTGATCGTCTACGGCCTGCTGGCAGTCGTCGGCTGCGTCGTGATTGTGCTGCCTTGGGGAGTAGCGATTGCTCAGCGTGAGCCGGACTTCTGGCATTACTTTTTCTGGGTCGAACACATTCAACGCTTCGCCCAGGATGATGCCCAACATAAGGCCCCTGTCTGGTACTACATTCCCGTGCTTTTGGCTGGCGCGTTACCGTGGCTCGGGCTGCTTCCCGGCGCACTGCGTACGGGCTGGCGGGAACGCGATGTTCCGCGCAGCACACTATACCTGCTAAGCTGGATTATCATGCCGATCCTGTTTTTCAGCATCGCAAAAGGAAAACTGCCGACCTATATTCTTTCCTGCTTCGCGCCGCTGGCGATATTAACGGCGCGTTTTGGCCTGCAGGCCGCGCAAAAAGGTTCAGCCGCGCTGCGTGTGAATGGCTGGATCAACGTTCTGTTTGGTGTGGTAGGCATTATCGCCACGTTTATTGTTTCCACGCTGGGACCGTTGAAAACGCCTATCTGGTCGCATATCGAAACCTATAAGGTTTTTTGTGCATGGGGTATTTTTCTCACCTGGACGCTCTTTGGCTGGTATACGTTAAATAACCGCGAGAAGAACTGGCAATTTGCCGCGTTTTGCCCATTAGGACTGGCGCTGTTGTTTGGCTTCTCCATTCCCGATCGGGTCATGGAATCTAAACAACCGCAGTTTTTTGTCGAGATGACCAAAGAGTCGCTGGAATCCAGCCGCTATATTCTCACCGACAGCGTTGGCGTCGCTGCGGGGCTGGCCTGGAGCCTGAAGCGTGACGACATCATGCTATACGGACAAACAGGCGAGTTGAAATACGGCCTCAGCTATCCGGATGCCCAAGGGCGCTTTGTCAGTCGGACGGACTTTGTCGACTGGTTAGCCCAACACCGTCAGCAAGGAAATATTACCCTCGTGCTCTCGATTGATAAGAATGAAGATATTAATCAACTAGCCATTCCTCCCGCTGATTATATCGATAACCAGGGGCGTCTGGTCCTGATTCAGTATCGGCCGAAATGATCTGGATAGTATTAATTTTCGCCAGCCTGCTCAGCGTATGCGGACAGTTATGCCAGAAGCAGGCAACGCGTCCGGTACCTTCAGGCAGGCGAAAACGCCATATTACGCAATGGATTGGGCTGGCCCTGGCAAGCCTCGGCCTGGCTATGCTGCTCTGGCTGGTGGTGTTGCAGAATATCCCTGTTGGCATCGCCTATCCCATGCTGAGCCTGAATTTTGTCTGGGTGACGCTGGCCGCCTGGAAAATCTGGCGCGAACCGGTCGCAACGCGCCACTGGCTGGGTGTGGGGCTGATAATCGCCGGCATATTCATTCTTGGGAGCGCGGTGTAATGGGCATTTTTTGGGGATTATGTAGCGTTATTATCACCTCGGCTGCCCAGCTAAGTCTCGGCTTTGCGATGGATAACCTGCCGCCGATGTTGCAACCGCTGAAATTTCTCTCCGCCGTATTCGCTCTCAACGCTGGCGCATTGGCTCTTTTTAGTGGGCTGGCGGGATATTTACTGTCGGTAATTTGCTGGCATAAGGCCCTGCACCAGCTCGCCCTGAGCAAGGCTTATGCCCTGCTCAGCCTCAGCTATGTGCTGGTTTGGGTCGCATCAATGATTCTGCCCGGCTGGCAGGGAACATTTTCAGTGAAGGCGCTGGTTGGGGTACTGTGCATCATGGCGGGTTTAATGACGATTTTTCTGCCTGCTGACCAGCACCGGCGCTGAGCTCATTTATCTGCCGACAGTCGTAACAGGCGCTCCCATTCGTCACAAATGTACTGTCTGGCATCGATTATTTTAATCACACGGGATGCATCACGATTAACACAATACTGTGCGTCTTTCAGCGGTGAAAGGAGATCCCCGGGCTTAACCCGTTCGGAAGATTGCGCTTCAGCAAGCATCTTAAGCGAACCACCGCTATCGCAAAGTACGATATAGAGCCTCCCTGCTTTCTTGTGACAGCAAGACTTCTTCACATGCCATTCCATAGCGCACCTTTTGTTAATGAATTTCACATCAGGTTACACTTTAGCTGATAAACAAAACGACAATAGCGACGGAATGGCAAAAATGAGAAATGTAATTAATATTTTCTTAATGTTAATGATGAAGCACTTACCCAATCCGCCAACGCGCGACGAGAGATTTTAATCCCTCCGGCTTTCAGTTCAGGTGGCAACGTCAGCCAACATACCGGTTGCTGAAAACGGGCCAGCTTATCTTTAACCCACTCTGCAAGATTGGCATCGCCAGCGTTGGTGTCATACTCAACGACCGCCACCGGACGATGACCAAACTCTTTATCTTCTAACGGGACAATAAAGGCCTGCAGAACCTGCGGATGCGCTGCAATCACGCGTTCCACTTCTTCTGGCTGTATGCCTTCCCCACCGCTAAAAAACAGATTGTCCATACGACCGATAATGGTTAACTTGCCGTCCTTTAACACCCCACGATCGCGGGTAGCAAACCACCCTTCCGCGTTCACTAAAGGAATAAGCTGTCCGTTACGCCAGTAACCTTGCGCCATGCTGGCCGCACGCAGCCAGACTTCGTCATCCACGATTCTGACTTCTCTGCCCGCTAAGGCTGAACCGACATCAGCCAGACCATCCGCCTCTTTCGCACAAACGGTGGAAGCGAATTCCGTCAGTCCATAACCGCACCAGCAGCGAATCCCCTGATCGCGCGCCTGCTCCGTCAACTCAACAGGAATAGCTGCGCCGCCCAGCAGCACCGCTTTGAGCGTGACCGGCGTTTTATTGACCAACAAGCGCCACAACTGTGTGGGGACCAACGAGGCATGGGTGCAGCCGACCAGCATTTGCTCCAGCGGCTGCTTGTCGCGCACGGTCATTCGCGCCCCGGCAAACAACCAGCGCCATAAAATACCCTGGCCGGAAACATGAAACAGCGGCAATGAAAGCAGCCAGTCATCTTCAGCGCCAAACGGCATTAATGACAGCACGCCCTGCGCGCTTGCCAGATGTGCCTGACAGGTGTGAACCGCCGCTTTCGGCAATCCGGTGGAACCTGAGGTTAACGTCATTGTGCTCAAGCGCTGAGGCGACCACGCGGCGGCATGTGCGCCTGGCAGCGCCTGCATCTGCAACGGTTCCAGCCCGGGAAACGCGTTAGCGGCCTCCAGATCCAGGGCAAAACGTAGCGTTAAGTCCGGGACCAGCGCATCAAGCAGCGATTGAGGCAACTGTGGGTTCACAGGTAAAACCCGCGCCCCACATTGCAACAGCGCGATCCAGGCCAGCAAGGCTCGCGGATGATTCCATGCGCGGAGCAGGACGCCATCGCCCTCTTCCACGCCCTGAGCGGCAAAGCCGCTGGCCAGATGATCGACGCGGGTACAGAGCTCACTCCAGCTTAATACTTCATCGTTGAGGCGCAGCGCTGGCGCCTGCGCACGAACCTGCCGCCAGTCGCGCCAGGGCCAGTCAGTGCCCGCTAAGCTTGCGCTAGCGGGCGTTTCCCATGAGGTCATAGCAGGCGTTCCAGCGCATCAACGGCAATACACGGCAACGCGCTACCCGGCCAGGTGCGTACCTGCTGGCACTGCATCAGACTCAGCGTGTCCAGACCCGGAATGGTCTGCGGCGTCAGCCAGGCGGCAATTCTCGCCAGTTGGGTTAAGCCAAGACTCGACTCAATAGATGAACTGATAACGGCGGTGAGACCAAGCGCATGCGCTGCTGCAACCTGTTCATGCACTTTGTCGAGACTACCGGTCAGCGTAGGTTTGATAACCACAGCCTTGACGCCCTCTTCGGCTTCAAAGGTGAAATCCGCTTCACGCAGACTTTCGTCCCAGGCGATAGCGATGCCGGTTTCACGTGCGAATGCGCGTGAGTCATCGCGCGTTTTACATGGTTCTTCAAGGAAGGCAATGCGTCCGCGATACTCTGGATTGACGTATTTCGCGAACTGTTGGGCTTTCAACGGCGTCCAGGCGCGGTTGGCGTCGAGTCGCAGATGCAGCTCCGGAATCGCCTCGAGCAGCAGATTGGCTACCATTCCGTCACGAACCGCTTCATACAGCCCAACCTTGATCTTGGCGACTTTTTCGCCCGGCATATCCGCCAGTTGCAGCACCAAATCGTCAGGATCGCCCGTACACAGAGGAGCAGCACGATAGTCTGCAGCCTCCGGCAGAGCGTCAGCCAGTTCGGCCAGCGCACAGCTTGCGCCAAAAGCGACAGAAGGCAGCTGTGGTAAAGAATCATCCCCTTGCAACCAGCCTTGTACCCAGGACAGCAGCTCGGTTTGCGCCTCTTCCCAGCTTTCCTGACTGAAGCCCGGCAGCGGGGAGATCTCTCCCCACCCTTCATGCTCGCCGTCACGCAGACAAACATACAACCCGTCACGCGTTTTTAACCGCCTGTCGCGCAGAATCACCCCCGCGTCCATGGGGATCTGCCAGCGGTATACCTGCGCGCTACGCATTACGGATTCCGTTTGAATTTGCTGAAGTCAGGCTGACGTTTCTGGTTAAAGGCGTTACGACCTTCCTGACCTTCTTCCGTCATGTAGAACAGCATGGTGGCGTTACCGGCCAGTTCTTGCAGACCTGCCTGTCCATCGCAGTCGGCGTTCAGTGCCGCTTTCAGGCAACGCAGCGCCATCGGGCTGTTTTGCAGCATCTCACGGCACCAGCGTACGGTCTCTTTCTCCAGATCCGCCAGCGGAACCACGGTGTTGACCAGGCCCATGTCCAGCGCCTGCTGCGCATCGTACTGACGGCACAGGAACCAGATTTCACGCGCTTTTTTCTGACCCACGATACGGGCCATGTAAGAGGCACCCCAACCACCGTCGAAGGAACCCACTTTCGGGCCGGTCTGACCAAAGATGGCGTTTTCCGCCGCAATGGTCAGGTCACACATCATGTGCAGCACGTGGCCGCCGCCGATGGAGTACCCTGCTACCATCGCCACGACCGGTTTCGGACAGGTACGAATCTGACGCTGGAAGTCCAGCACGTTCAGGTGATGCACACCGGCGTCATCCTGGTATCCGCCGTAATCGCCACGCACTTTCTGATCGCCACCTGAGCAAAACGCTTTGTCACCCGCACCGGTCAGAATGATCACACCGATGTTGTCGTCATAGCGGGCATCCGCCAGCGCCTGGATCATCTCTTTTACGGTAACAGGACGGAAAGCATTGCGTACCTGTGGACGATTAATGGTGATTTTGGCGATACCGTCGGTGGATTTCTCGTAGAGAATGTCGGTATAGCCCGCAGAGCAATCGTGCCATTCTACCGGTGCGTAAAGCATTGTTTCATCAGGATAGATCATAAAATGTCCTATAGTCAGCGACGCAGAATCTGAGCCAGACAGTTCACCACGCCAGCGGGATTATCCCGATGCGCGTTGTGTCCGGCATTACGAATCACATGGTTTGGTACTGACATTTCCGTCGCCAGCGCGCGGAATTTATCGTCACGTTCACCACATAAATAATAAAACGGAAATGTGCGCGCAGTGAGTTGCGCACGTAAATCAGGTTGTACGGCAAGCGAGGTGGCCTCCAGCATCGCCGCCAGCGTATGCCCGTTATTCTGGCTACGCAGATCGACCAGCGCCTCTCTTTGCGCCGCATTCAGCGAGGAAAATACCGGCTGTTGATACCAGTCATTAAATACCTCACGCAGCGGCTCAGCGCGAAAACGCGCGGCCCAGCGGCCATCTGAAAGACGACGTTGAACGCGTGCCTCCTCGCTTTGCAAGCCAGGATGTCCACCTTCAACGACCAGACCGCAAAGTCCGGGCATCTCCTGACAGGCCGCCATCATCGCGACTCTGCCGCCAAGAGAGTATCCCACCAGCCAGTAGCTAAGTATGTTGTAACTAAGCAAGGTATTACGCAATAACGCACAGACATCATTGAACCCGCTCACCTTAATCTCGGCGGAACCGCCGTGTCCCGGCAGGTCGATATATAGCCGCGAATAATCCTGAAACGCTTCGCCGACCGTGTGCCATTCCCGACAGTCGCCGGAGAAACCGTGCAGGAAAACCAGCCAGGGTGCTCCACTCTGGCTTACGGTCGCCTGGGCATGCAGGATCATAGATGGCTTACCTGCGCCAGCAGTTGCTGCAGGGTTTGCGCCCCGTCAGTTTCGTTCACCACCAGCTCAATCACCGTTGCCGCAGGAGTACGCCAGGCATTTGTCAACGCGCTCTCCAGTTGCTCCCAGTTTTCTGGGCGCTGATATTTAAGGTTAAACATGGCTGCGGCATGCTCAAAGTGCACGTTCTGCGGCATAAGATAGAACCGTTCACGTTCACTTGCCGGCGTCGGTAGCAGGGAAAATATCTGCCCACCGTTATTATTGACCACTATCAGGACAAACGGCGCGGAAACCTGACGCAATAACGCCAGCGCGTTGAGGTCATACAGTGCAGATAAATCGCCGACGATAGCCAACGTTGATTTTGCGCTGGCGCGCTGTACCCCCGCCGCCGTTGACAGCAGACCGTCAATGCCGCTCGCGCCGCGGTTGCTATAGACCGGGAAACCAGCCGGAAGCTGCGACAGTGCATCAATCAGGCGCACCACCAGACTGTTACCCACGAACAGTTGCCCTTGTTCGGGCAGATACTCGTGAATACGATGCGCTAATTGCGCTTCACCAAACACGTCGCGACGGGCTTCTACCGCCTGCCACGCCAGTTGCGCCAGACGCGGGATTTCCACGCACCAGGGTTGGCGTTTTTCCGCCGGATGCAGATCCAGCCAGTCACCAACCTTCGCCACCAGCCTGCGTCCACGATGATGCGCCGGATCGAGGCGACCTTCGATATTATCGACAATCCAGTATTCCTGCGGATCGCAACTGGCCTGCCATTGCAGGAGTCGTTTTCCGGTCAGGCTACTGCCAAGCTGCACCACTATCTGCGCCTGCTGTAACTCAGTCACCGCCTTCGCATTCCCCAACCACAGGTCAGCACACGGCAGGGGTTGTCCGGTTTGCGACAACACATCGCCAATCAGCGGCCAGCCAAGCATCTGCGCCCATTGCGCAACTTTCTTGCCCTCTTCCGCACTCATACGACCGGCAATGACTACGCCGCGCTTTTGTCGCCAGAAAAACCAGTCACGTTGTTTGTCGCTTTCCAGCCGACGCGCTTCACGTAGCCAGGGTTTATCATCCTGCCACCAGTCGCCGAGGCGCTGCTGCCAGGCGATCCCCGTTTCGTCCATGTCGCCATACAGCGGTTCCGCAAATGGGCAATTAATATGAACCGCTCCGCTATGCAGCGCGGCCAGGGCATTATCAATGGTAGACACCAGCCAGCTTGCCGGAATGTCCTGAGTTGGACGCGGTAAGGAGAGCGTTTGCGACGGATGAGAAGCAAACATGCCGGCCTGACGAATCGCCTGATTAGCGCCACAGTCAATAAGTTCTGGCGGTCGGTCAGCCGTGAGTAAAATCAGTTTTTCACCGGTCAGGCCCGCTTCAATCAATGCGGGATACAGGTTCGCCACCGCCGTACCGGACGTGACAATCACGGCGACAGGCTGGCGACTCACTTTTGCCAGACCTAAGGCCAGATGCCCAAGACCACGCTCATCAAAATGGGTATGGTGGATGAAAGCAGGATTTTCCGCGGCTGCCAGCGTCAACGGTGTAGAACGAGAGCCAGGGGCAATGCAGATATGCCTGACGCCGTGGCGAGTGAGTGCTTCCAGTATGACCGCCGCCCAGCGTCGGTTAAATGCGCTTACTGACATGAGATTGTCCGGTATCAATATTGCGACACAGTATAAAGAATCGAATAAATGGATTTTTGATATGAGTCGGTAATATACAACTCATTACCCTTCCATCTGTAATAAAGTGCGCAGTCCTGCCGCTTTATTGTCTATTTCTTGCCATTCTTGCTCAGGATCTGAACCACGCACGATCCCCGCGCCGGCATACAGCCGGACCACGTTGGCGTTAATTTTCGCCGAACGTAATGACACGCAGAATTCACTTTGGCGCAGAGAAAGATAACCCGCAGAGCCGGCATACCACTCGCGTTCAAAGGGTTCATTTTGCTGGATAAATTCGCGCGCCAGCTCACGCGGAATGCCTGCAACTGCCGCAGTAGGCTGGAGCTGCATCAGGCAAAGCGTATCGTCGGCCTGATTCAGTTCCGTCCAGATACAACGGCGTAGATGCTGCACCTTGCGCAGTCTGAGCACCTGCGGGGGGAGCACATCAAGGGTTTGCGTACAGCTTTGCAGCCGCTGGCAAATATCTTCGACCACCAGCATATTCTCACGCTGGTTTTTATCATCTTTCATCAACCAGTCGCCTAACTGCCAGGCGCGATGATCCTCAGCGTGATTGGCAACGGTTCCGGCCAGCGCTTCGGTGCGCAGCGCCGTATCACGCCGCCGATACAAACGTTCAGGGGAAGAGCCAAGAAAAGCGGAGTCGGCAGAGAATGCCATAAAGAAATGGTAGCAGTTGAGGTTCAGGCGACGGCTGGAAGCCATCACCGCAGCGGCATTCACCGACTGTGAAAACTGTAAATCTGTCGCTCGCGCCAGCACAACTTTGTCGAGTTCTTCGCCATTGATGGTGTGCGTGGCAAGTTTTATCAGGTCTATCCAGCCGGATTTATCTGGCCAGTGTTGTTCTCCCGTCAAACTCAAACGCAACGCGGGCAACGGTTTAACATTGGCCAGCGTGGAGATAAATTCAACCGCGCGTGCGGCGTCTTCACGCAGCGAAACATCGCTGTACAGGTGTAGCCGTAAGCTTGCCACCCCGGCGCAGCGTCGCCATTCCAGTCGCGGTAACAACAAATTGCCGTGCCGGGGCTCGAACGCATTAAGGCCCCAGATACGCAGGTCAGGTTGGTTGTCGTGCTGACGTAAAAACTGTTGAGCGGATGCCAGCGAGGAAAACGTGGCAACGGCACCCAGCACAGCGGCTTCTTCGTCGCCGTTACGCTGCTGCCAGTAAAACTGGGGCCAGACGGGTTGACTGGCCAGCCATCCTAAAGCGTCAAACGCATCGTTCAGAGGGAAAGGTATGTCGTAAATACGAATTCCAGGTGCTGCCGGTATCTCTTGCGACAAATGACGCATCAGACCTTCCAGCGCAGTAGTGATTGATTGCACGCGGACCTCTCCCTGTTAAAAACCTCTTATTATACGGGGTACTGAACAGAAAAAGCAGTACCCCCAGTTAGGGAGTACGAACAAATGCGCTGACGGAGCGGAATTTATCGCCGTGCTAACAACAATCCCATCACTAAACCGACCGTGGCGCCAACGCCGATTCCACGCCAGGGTTTTTCATGCACATAGTCATCTGCACGGCAAACGGCCTTTTTCGCGCGGAAATAATAATTGTCAGAGGCATGGCTGACGCGATTTCTCACCTCTTCTAACGCCCGCTCTGCCCGCGCTTTTAACTCAAGATATTTTTGATCGGCCGGATCGCCGGAAGAACGCAGCACCTCTTCCAGCGTTTCGCTCAAGAGCTCCAGATCATCATCGATACGTGATTCATAAGATTGAAAAGACATTGTATTCTCCCTTTCTATTGACGTATCCGCTAACTATAGACAACCTGGACCGTTTGCGCCTGTTTATGCCTGATGTGCTTCTCGCGCCGTCCCGATGTGCGGAATCCCGTCTTCGTCATAAATATCCGTCACCGGTATAAAACCAAAGCGCGCATAAAACGATTGCAGATGCGCCTGCGCCCCCAGATACAGCGCCTTGTGCGGCCAGTGTTGCGCACAGGATGCCAGCGTCTGGGTCATCAGCTGTTGCCCAAGTTTTGCGCCGCGTAGCGCTTCGCTGACAATCACCCGGCCAATGACCACCGGCTCCAGATCGTCATCGCTTTTCAGAATCCTCGCATACGCCACCAACTCATCATTGTGCCAGCCCAGAATGTGCCGATTTTCGCCAACCAGATCGTCGCCATCCACATCCTGATATGGACACTGTTGTTCAACAACAAACACCGCGCAGCGAAGCTGAAGAATCGCATACAGTTCTTGTGTACTCAGCTTTGCATGGTGGAGATCTTGCCAGTGAATCATTGTCTGCCCCTTTGTTGTGATAACCTGAACACCCTGCCTTATTGATGGCGAAAAGTGTAACGCAAAGATGGAATTACTATTTTTAGGCACGTCAGCGGGAGTTCCTACCCGCTCACGCAATGTAACGGCAATTTTACTCAATCTGCAACACCCGACTCAGCCGGGGCTGTGGCTTTTCGATTGTGGCGAAGGAACACAGCATCAGATGCTCGCCACGCCGTTCAATCCGGGAAAACTCGACCGTATTTTTATCAGCCACCTGCATGGCGACCACCTGTTTGGTTTACCTGGTCTGCTATGCAGTCGTTCGATGGCCGGGAACGTGAAGCCACTGACGCTTTACGGACCAAAAGGATTACGGGAATTTACCGAAACCGCATTGCGTCTGAGCGGTTCATGGACTGATTATCCTCTGGATATTGTGGAAATCACCGCAGGTGAAATCGTGGATGACGGCCTGCGTAAGGTAACGGCATATCCACTAGAACATCCGCTGGAATGCTATGGTTTTCGCATTGAAGAGCACGACAAACCCGGTGCACTTGACGCCAGTGCTCTGAAGGCGGCTGGTGTTAAATCCGGCCCGTGGTTTCAGGATTTGAAAGCCGGGAAAACCATCGTCCTGGAAGATGGTCGCGCGATTAACGGTGCCGACTTTCTTGCCCCGGCCACCAGGGGAAAATCGGTGGCTATTTTCGGCGATACAGGCCCGTGCGCAAGCGCCCTCGAACTGGCAAAAGGTGTGGATGTGATGGTGCATGAAACTACGCTGGACTCGTCAATGGAGGAGAAGGCCAATAGTCGTGGACACAGCTCAACCCGACAAGCCGCGCTTCTGGCGCTTAAAGCAGGTGTCGGACGCTTGATCATGACCCACGTTAGCTCACGCTACGATGAAAAAGGCTGTCAGCGATTACTCGAAGAGTGCAGAACGCTGTTCCCGGCAACAGAACTGGCTCACGATTTCGCCATTTTCACCGTTTAATGCTCTATTTTTTCGCCTCAGTGCCGATAACAGTGAAAAGGCTGGCTTTCACACTGAGGACAGGATGAACAATTTCCAGAAAGATATTGATGACAGGACCAACCTAACCCTGTCTAACCGTTTTGAACTGCTACTGTTTCGCCTCGGCAAATCTGTTGAGGAGCAGAAATCAGAGCTGTTTGGCATCAACGTATTTAAACTACGTGAAATCGTGCCGATGCCGACGTTTACGCGTCCGGCGGGAATGAAAGCTCCGCTGTTAGGTATGGTGAACATTCGCGATCAAGTGATTCCGGTGATTGACCTGCCGGCGGTGGCGGGCTGTAAACCCGAGACCGGACTCAACATCCTGCTCATTACAGAATACGCCCGCAGCGTACAGGCGTTTGCGGTGGAATCAGTGGAAAACATTATGCGTCTGGACTGGCAACAGGTGCATACCGCCGAGAAAGCCGTCAACGGCCGCTACATCACCAGTATCGCCTGCCTGGATGACGATAAAGAGACCAACAACCTGGCGCTGGTGCTCGACGTTGAGCAAATCCTTTACGACATCGTACCGTCCAATCACGATTTACGCGCGACAGACCTGAAAACCAGTAAATTCAACATCACGCCGGGTGCGGTGGCGATTGTAGCAGAAGATTCGAAAGTCGCTCGCGCGATGCTGGAGAAAGGGCTTAATGCCATGGAAATCCCGCATCAGATGCATGTGACAGGTAAGGATGCATGGGAAAAAATCCAGCAGCTTTCCGCAGAAGCGCAGGCGGAAGGCAAGCCAATCACCGAGAAGATAGCCCTGGTGCTCACCGACCTGGAAATGCCGGAGATGGACGGTTTTACGCTTACCCGTAAGATCAAGACCGACGAACGCCTGAAGAAAATCCCGGTCGTTATCCACTCCTCGCTTTCCGGTAGTGCCAATGAAGATCACGTTCGCCGGGTTAAAGCTGATGGCTACGTGGCAAAATTTGAGGTCAATGAACTCTCTTCTGTCATTCAGGAAGTCATGGAGCGCGCAGCGAAAGACATTAGCGGTCCGCTGGTGAGCAGGCAGCTATTAAACTGACCGTATTTCACGCATAAAAAAACCCGCCAAGGCGGGTTTTTTTCGTTTTAGCGGGTCGCTTACATCAGCGGCGTCGCTAACTGCACAATGCTGATCAGCGGTTGCGGATAGATACCCAATACCAGCACCAAAAGAGCAGAAATCAGCACCACGATCCCGCCCGCGCTGTACTGCCAGTTAGACGGCGCATCGCGGTTCAGCTGTTGCGGTGCGCTCAGGTACAGGCTCACGGCAACACGCAGGTAGTAGTACAAACCAATTGCGGAACCGACCACCACGGCAGCAACCAGCCACCACAGGTTAGCCTGCACACCGACCGCCAGCACGTAGAACTTACCAATAAAGCCCAGCGTCATCGGGATACCCGCCAGAGACAGCATCATTACCGTCATCACTGCCGCGAGGATCGGACGATGCCAGAACAGACCACGGTAGGAGAACAGAGAATCGGCATCCGGGCCGCGGTACGGGCTGGACATCAGGCTGACCACACCGAACGCGCCGAGGCTGCTGAACAGATAACCGGCCAGGTAAACGCCAACCGCTTCCATCGACATTTCGCCACTCTGCAGGGCAATCAACGCCACCAACAGATAGCCGAGGTGAGAGATGGAGGAGTAACCGAGCAGACGCTTGATGTTGGTCTGGCTCAGCGCCATCAGGTTACCGAAGATGATGGAGGCAAAGGCAATCACGCCCAGCACGGTACGTACCGCTTCGCTGTCGCCAACCGGTGCGTACAGGAACAGACGCATCACCACGCCGAAGATAGCGATTTTGCTCGCCGTCGCCAGGAAGGTGGAAACCGGAGCCGGAGCGCCCTGGTATACGTCTGGCGTCCACAGGTGGAACGGAACCAGCGAGAGTTTAAAGCCGAGGCCAACAATCATCAGACCGAAGCCCGCCAGCAGCAGCGGTTCGTGCAGCATGCCGTCACCAAGACTCTTACCGAGCGCAACAAACGACAGGTTGCCAGACTGCGCGTACACCAGCGCCATACCGAACAGCAGGAAGGAAGACGCTGCGGCAGACAGAATGGTGTATTTGATACTGGCTTCCAGCGAACGTTTCTGACGGAACGCATAGCCAACCAGACCAAACAGCGGCAGAGAAATCAGTTCGATACCGAGGAACAGCGCCGCCAGATGGTTAGCATTTGCCAGCAAAATACCGCCCAGGGCAGCAATCAATACCAGCAGATAGAACTCTTCCCGGTTGTCGTCATAGCCTTCCAGCCACGGGTAAGCAAAGGTACAGGTGGCAAGACTCGCCAGCAGCACCAGCCCGGTGTAGAGCATGGCGAAACCGTCAACCCGCATCAGCGGGGTGACGTCCATGGCGCCCGCCTGGCCAACAAACCAGAGCGAAACCAACGCGGCGTTAAGCCCAATGACCGACAGCGTGGCATTGAGGAAGTGATTGCGTCGCCACGCAATGGAGAGCATCACAACCACCACCGTCAAGCCGACGATCAGCAGCGGTAGCAGCGCAATCAGGTGTTGTGGAGTTATTGTCATGGCGATTTACGGCCTTGTAGTAGTAACGGAATTAACAAACCACTGCTGGATGTTGCTCATCGCAGAATGCGAGGTATCCAGAATCGGCTGCGGATAGAAGCCAAGCAGTACCAGAAGCACGACCAGCAACAGGATGATAAACAGCTCACGCAGCGACATCCCTGGCAGTTCTACGCTGGCAATCTGGCTCTTCGCCTTACCAAAGTAAGCGCGATGCAGCATCGCCAGCGAGTATACAGAGGCAAACACCAGACCAAAGGTCGAGATCACGGTAATGACCGGAACCACCTGGTAGCTGCCGAACAGAATCATAAATTCGCCAACGAAGTTACCTGTACCCGGCATACCCAGCGTACACACTGCGAAGAACATCGACAGCGCAGGCAACCATTTCATTTTGCCCCACAGGCCGCCCATCATACGCATATCACGCGTGTGCAGACGTTCGTACAGCTGACCACACAGAATGAACAGACCGGCTGCGGACAGACCGTGCGCAATCATCTGGATAACAGCACCCTGGTACGCCAGCTGGCTGCCGGTGTAGATAGCAATCAGCACGAAGCCCATGTGGGATACGGAGGTGTAGGCAATCAGACGTTTGATGTCGTACTGATTAAAGGCCATCCACGCGCCGTAGAAGATACCGATTACGCCAAGCCACATGGCGATAGGCGCAAACTCCGCCGACGCGTTCGGGAACAGCGGCAGAGAGAAACGCAGCAGACCGTAGGCTGCGGTTTTCAGCAGGATCCCCGCCAGGTCAACGGAACCCGCGGTCGGTGCCTGGGAGTGCGCATCCGGCAACCAGCCGTGCAGCGGAACCACCGGCATTTTCACCGCGAAGGCGATGAAGAAGCCGAGCATCAGCAGATATTCCACGCCGTGGGACATCGGGGTATTCAGCAGCTCTTCATAATTGAAGGTCCATACGCCGGTCGCTTTATAGTGCACAAACACCAGCGCCAGGATGGCAATCAACATCACCAGACCACTCGCCTGGGTGTAAATGAAGAACTTGGTTGCCGCCGTGATACGCGTTTTACCGTCAGAAGCTTTATGCCCCCACAGCGCGATCAGGAAGTACATCGGCACCAGCATCATTTCCCAGAAGAAGAAGAACAGGAACATGTCGATGGCCAGGAACACGCCGATCACGCCGCCTAAGATCCACATCAGGTTCAGGTGGAAGAAGCCCTGGTATTTTTCGATTTCATTCCAGGAGCAAAGGACCGCCAGAACGCCGAGCAGACCGGTCAGCACTACCATTAGCAGCGACAAGCCGTCGATTGCTAAATGGATAGAGATGCCAAAACGTGGGATCCACGGCAGGACAAACTCAGACTGCCACTGCGGAATACCCGCGGATTGCGTCAGTGAATAGCCGCCCTGCAACCACAGTTGCAGGCCAAGCGCCAGCGTCAGTCCCATGGTAATCAGCGCGATCCAACGCGGCACCTTCACGCCAAAGCGTTCGGTCTGCCAGCACAGGAAGCCACCGATAAAGGGAATCAATATTAGCCAGGGTAGTAACATGGCGATTTTTATTCCTTTTTAAGGCCTCTGACAGAGGCCTGATTTTCAACGAATTTGGATAAAATTCACTTTACGATCAACGCAGTACCATCAACAGTGCCAGCACAACGACAGCGCCGATGCTCATTGATGCCACATACCAGCGCAGATAACCGTTCTCGCTTAACAGCAGGCCTTTACCTGCAAAGCGGGAAAGGACAGCCGGAATGTTCATCATTGAGTTCAGCGGGTCGCGCTTCAGCAGCCAGGCAATGCCCAGGAACGGCTTAACGAACACTTTGTCGTACAGCCAGTCGAAGCCCCAGGCGTTATACCACCAGGTACCCAGCAGGCGGCCCGGCGCACTGTTGGCAATCGACGTAACAAGCGTACGTTTACCCAGCCACAGCCACGCTGCGATCAGGATGCCCGCAATCGCTACGATGCCGGAGGTAATTTCCAGCGTCATGACGCGACCATGCTCAAGTTCGGTCGTTGCAGGCAATACTCCCTGCAGCGGCGGCACAATCAGCGCGCCAACAAAGGTAGACAGGATCATCAGCACAATCAGCGGCAGATGATGGGTAATCCCCTTCCCGGCGTGAGCGTGAATTTGTTCTTTACCGTGGAACACGATGAAAATCATACGGAAGGTGTACAGCGAGGTCATAAACGCACCGACCAGACCTGCAACCATCAGATTAATATGACCGTTCGCCATCGCACCGGCCAGAATCTCATCCTTACTGAAGAAGCCCGCGGTAATCAACGGCAGAGCCGACAGCGCCGCGCCACCAATCAGGAAGCAGACATACACCAGCGGAATCGACTTACGCAGGCCGCCCATCTTGAAGATGTTCTGTTCGTGGTGGCAAGCCAGGATAACCGAGCCGGATGCCAGGAACAGCAGCGCTTTAAAGAAGGCGTGCGTCATCAGGTGGAAAATCGCCGCATCCCATGCCTGAACGCCGAGCGCCAGGAACATGTAGCCAATCTGGCTCATGGTGGAGTAAGCGAGAACGCGTTTGATGTCGGTCTGTACCAGCGCGGCAAAACCCGCCAGCACCAGCGTGATCGCACCGATAATCCCCACCAGATGCAGGATTTCCGGGGTCATCAGGAACAGACCATGGGTACGTGCAATCAGGTAGACACCAGCGGTAACCATCGTCGCGGCGTGGATCAGCGCGGAGACAGGCGTCGGGCCGGCCATCGCGTCAGCAAGCCAGGTCTGCAACGGCAGCTGCGCGGATTTACCCACCGCACCACCCAGCAGCATCAGGGTTGCCCACATCAGCATGTTATTACCCGCTTCAAAGTGCGCAGGCGCCAGTTCGACCATTTCGCGGAAGTTCAGCGTGCCCAGCTCGTTGTAGAGGATGAACAGCGCGAAGGCGAGGAACACATCACCGACACGGGTCACCACGAAGGCTTTCATTGCCGCAGCGCCATTCTTCGGATCGGTGTAATAGAAACCGATCAGCAGATAGGAGCACAGGCCCACGCCTTCCCAACCGAGGTACATCAGCAGCAGGTTATCCGCCAGTACCAGAACCACCATGCTGGCGATAAACAGGTTGGTGTAAGCGAAGAAACGAGAGTAGCCCTCTTCCCCACGCATATACCAGGAGGCGAACATATGGATCAGGAAACCGACGCCGGTCACCACGCTGAGCATAGTCAGCGACAGGCCGTCCAGCACCAGGTTGAAGCCGATGTTGAAGTCACCGACAGACATCCACGTCCACAGCGGCTGACTGTAGGCTTGTTGACCATTAGCAAAGAAGTCAACGCCAACAAACGCCGTCACCAGCGCAGCCAGGCCAATAGAACCAACGCCCACGGTAGCGGACAGATTTTCTGACCAACGACCGCGAGAGAACGCCAGTAATACAAAGCCAATAAATGGCAGAATAATGGTTAAGGCAAGCATGTTCATCCACGCATCTCACTTACTGAATCGATGTTCAGGTTCTGGCGACGGCGATGAAGTTGCAGCAACAGTGCAAGTCCAATGCTCGCTTCCGCAGCCGCAAGGCTGATGGCGAGAATGTACATCACCTGACCATCGGTCTGGCCCCAGTAGCTTCCGGCGACCACAAAGGCCAGCGCGGAGGCGTTAATCATGATTTCCAGCCCAATCAGCATAAACAGCAGATTGCGGCGGATAACCAGACCGGTTAAGCCCAGCACGAATAAGACAGCCGCGAGGATCAGTCCATGTTGTAAGGGGATCATGCGTGCTCCTCCGTTTTTCTTTTCGCACGGTCATCGGTGCGATTGCTCAGCACTTCACCTGAACGCTCTTCGCGACCAACGTGGAAGGCCACAACCAGGCCCGCCAGCAGCAGCATCGAAGCCAGTTCGACCGCCAGTACATACGGTCCAAACAGGGTAATACCCACCGCTTTCGCGCTAATTGGCGTACCGTCGATGCCCTGATCGTTAACGCCAAGAATGGCGTACACAATCACCACCAGCATGATGGCCGACAGAATTGCCGGACCAATCCACACCTGTGGTTTCAGCCATTGGCGTTCCTGTTCAATTTCAGAGCCACCGAGGTTGAGCATCATTACCACGAACACGAACAGCACCATGATGGCGCCCGCGTAGACGATAATTTCCAGCGCACCGGCGAAGTAAGCGCCTAACGAGAAGAACACCCCAGAAATCGCCAGCAGCGAAATAATCAGATACAGCAGCGCGTGTACCGGATTGGTGTGGGTGATCACCCGCAAGGTTGCGAGAATGGCTATCAGGCCACAGATATAAAAAGCGAACTCCATTGCCCCTCTCCTTACGGTAACAGGCTCTTGACGTCGATAGGCTTAGCTTCGTTCTCTGCTTCGCCCTTATCTTTGCCGTCGATTGCCATACCTGCCATCCGGTAGAAGTTATATTCCGGGTATTTGCCCGGACCGGAGATCAGCAGATCCTCTTTCTCGTAAACCAGGTCCTGGCGCTTGTACTCACCCAGCTCGAAATCTGGAGTCAGCTGAATAGCCGTTGTCGGACAGGCTTCTTCGCACAGGCCGCAGAAAATGCAGCGTGAGAAGTTAATGCGGAAAAACTCCGGATACCAGCGGCCGTCTTTGGTCTCTGCTTTTTGCAGAGAGATACAGCCTACCGGACATGCTACCGCGCACAGGTTACAGGCAACGCAGCGCTCTTCACCGTCCGGGTCGCGGGTCAGAACGATACGACCACGAAAACGGGGCGGGAGATAGACCGGCTCTTCCGGGTACATCTGCGTTTCACGTTTCGCGAACGCATGCAGGCCGATCATCCAGATACTGCGTACCTGGGTGCCGAAACCTACGAACAATTCTTTTAAGGTCATGGTCTTTGTGTCCCTTATTGCGCCTGCCACAGAATGACAGCCGCCGTTACCAACAAGTTGACGAGCGTCAGCGGCAGACAGACTTTCCAGCCGAAGGACATTACCTGGTCATAACGAGGACGCGGTAACGACGCACGAATCAAAATGAACATCATCATGAAGAACGCGGTTTTCAGCGCGAACCAGACGAATGGCGGTAAGAACGGGCCATGCCAGCCACCGAAGAACAAGGTAACCATCAGTGCAGAAATGGTGACGATACCGATGTACTCGCCCACGAAGAACAGACCGAATTTCATGCCGGAATATTCAATGTGGTAACCGTCGGCCAGTTCCTGCTCGGCTTCTGGCTGGTCAAACGGATGACGGTGACATACCGCCACGCCCGCGATGGCAAAGGTGACAAAACCAAAGAACTGCGGAATAACGTTCCAGATATCAGCCTGGTTATTGACGATGTCGGTCATATTGAATGAACCGGCTTGCGCCACCACGCCCATCAGGGACAGCCCAAGGAACACTTCATAGCTCAGCGTCTGCGCAGAAGCACGCATCGCACCAAGCAGGGAGTATTTGTTGTTACTGGACCAGCCAGCGAACAGCACCGCGTATACCGCGAGGCCCGCCATCATCAGGAAGAACAGGATGCCGATGTTCAGGTCAGCAACCACCCAGTTTGGACTCACCGGCACGATGGCGAAAGCAAGCAGCAGTGACGTAAAGGCGATCATCGGTGCCAGGGTAAAGATGACGCGATCCGAGAATTTCGGGATCCAGTCTTCTTTAAAGAACATCTTGATCATGTCCGCAACCAGCTGGAGCGAACCGCCCCAGCCAACACGGTTCGGTCCGTAACGGTTCTGGAACAGACCCAGCAGACGACGTTCGCCAAAGCTCATGAATGCCCCGCAGGTGACCACCACCAGCAGGATCACGACCGCTTTGAGAATGCTCAGCAGGATCTCAATCAGATCGGGTGTAATCCAACTCATTGTTGTGCCTCCTGCAGATCCTCAAGACGCGCACCTGCCAGAACCGGCGCGATGCCAGGCATACCCATCGGCAAACCAACCTGCCCTGCCGTTAATCCTTCAGCGATTTCAACCGGCAGCGTGACCGTATTGCCATCGTAGCTGAAAGAAACACGGGTACCGGCATTAACACCCAACTTCGCGGCGTCTGCCGGGTTAAGTTTGATGTACGGCTGTGGCATACGGGTCTGGAAGACCGGCGCACGCTGAGACAATTCGTCACTACCAAACAGATGGTAGTACGGCGCGATACGCCACTGACCATCCTGAGCCTCGAAGCTCGCCGGAACGGTAGTGAAGTAATCCATACCATCCGCAGAAGCTTCGATCAGACGCACGCCCGGATCGCCATGACGCAGTTTCCCGCCCACCTCATCCTGGAACTTGTTCCACGCCTGTGGGGAGTTCCAGCCCGGAGCCCAGGCAAACGGAATTTGTGAACGCGGCGCAGACGGTTGGTTGTTCCCTTCCATCGAGAAGGCGAACATGGTGTCTTTATCCTGCGGCTGACGTGGTTCATGGACGCTAATGTTAGCGCGCATCGCGGTACGACCGCTGTAGCGGTGCGGCTCACGCGCCAGTTTCTGTCCACGGATACGGAAGCTTGCATCCGGCGCGGCATCTTTAATACCAGCCAGTTGCGGCAACTTCTCAACAACCGCGTCGATAACGTGGTCGAGCTGCGTCCAGTCCACTTCCCGGCTCTGCACGGTGCTGTGCAGCGAGTGCAGCCAGCGCCAGCTTTCCAGCATCACGGTGTTGCTGTCATAGTAGGACGGGTCATAGACCTGGAAGAAGCGCTGCGCGCGGCCTTCGTTGTTAATCACCGTCCCATCGCTTTCGGCAAAGCTCGCGGCGGAAAGCACCAGATGGGCGTTCTCCATAATTGCCGTACGCTGATGGTCAACAACCAGTACCAACGGCGCTTTCGCCAGCGCGGCATTAACGCGCGTTGCTGAAGCATGGCGATGCAGGTCATTTTCCAGCACCACAACGGCGTCAGCACGACCTGTTTCCAGCTCGGTCAGCGCATCGTCAAGAGAACCACCGCCAATCATACCCAGGCCCATGCTGTTAACAGAGCGCGCAATCATGGTGATGCCGACGTCAGCGCCACGACCTTTCAGCGCCTTCGCCACGTTGGCAGCAGCCTGAATCACTTCGGCGCTACCGGCGTTGGTGCCGGAAATAATCAGTGGTTTCTTCGCTCCGGCTAATGCCTGAACAATCACGTCAATTTTGTTCTGCAGGTCACGATCGATACCGTCAACCGCCGGGGCGTTGTTGTCCAGCGCATGAGCGATAGCGAAGCCTAAACGCGCCTGATCTTCTACCGGTGCGCGGTAGGTCCACGCGGCGATATCATCCAGACGGGTGTTATCGACGTTAGTGACAAACAGCGGGTGCTTAGCACGTTGGCCGATGTTAAGGATTGCCGCGATCTGCCAGTCAGCCACTTTCTGCGCCGCCGCCATTTCGCGTGCTTTACCTTTCACCGCCTGACGCACCGCCAGCGCAACGCGCGCGCCGGTCTGGGTGACGTCTTCGCCCAGCACCAGAACCGCATCGTAAGACTCGATTTCACGCAGTGCCGGGGTATGAATACCGCCGTCACGCAGAACGCTCAGCGCCAGTTGCAGACGTTCCTGCTCACCCTGGGCGATACCGGTATAGAAGTTATCCGCCCCGACCAGTTCACGCAGTGCGAAGTTGCTTTCAACGCTGGCACGCGGGGAGCCGATACCAATCACTTTCTTCGACTGGCGCAGAATATCTGCCGCGCCCTGCATCGCCTGTTCGGCGTTGAGCGTGATCAGGTCATCGCCACGACGCTGTACCGGCTGACGCGGACGGTCTTTCAGGTTCACGTAACCATAGCCAAAACGACCACGGTCGCAGAGGAAGTAGTGGTTAACGGTACCGTTGTAACGGTTTTCGATACGACGCAGTTCACCATAGCGTTCGCCCGGGCTGGTGTTACAGCCAATGGAACACTGCTGGCAGATGCTCGGCGCAAACTGCATGTCCCACTTACGGTTGTAGCGCTCGGAGTGCGTTTTATCGGTGAACACGCCGGTCGGGCAAATCTCGACCAGGTTACCGGAGAATTCGCTTTCCAGCGTACCGTCTTCCGGGCGACCGAAGTAGACGTTGTCATGCGCGCCATACACGCCCAGATCCGCGCCATCGGCGTAATCTTTGTAGTAACGTACGCAGCGATAGCAGGCGATGCAGCGGTTCATTTCGTGAGAGATGAACGGCCCCAGATCCTGGTTGCGGTGCGTACGCTTCGTGAAGCGATAGCGACGGAAGCTATGACCGGTCATGACGGTCATATCCTGCAGGTGGCAGTTACCGCCCTCTTCGCAGACCGGACAGTCGTGCGGGTGGTTAGTCATCAACCACTCCACAACGCTTTCGCGGAACTGTTTCGCTTCTTCGTCATCAATAGAAATAAAGGTGCCTTCGGTGGCTGGTGTCATACAAGACATCACCAGGCGACCACGCGTATCTTCCGCGTTTTGATATTGCTTCACCGCACACTGGCGGCAAGCACCGACGCTGCCCAGCGCCGGGTGCCAGCAAAAGTACGGAATATCAAGGCCGAGAGACAGACAAGCTTCCAGCAGGTTGTCCGCTCCGTTGACCTCATATTCTTTGCCGTCTACATGAATCGTAGCCATAGTCAGCATGCTTCCAGTTGGCTTAGTCAGGGACTAAGCGTTAATCGAATTACTTATCGCGATGCAGGGGTAACCTGCAATTACCAGCGCTCTTTCAGCAGGTTCGGCTGAATACCACCAATAGCGTGGGTATTGCTGAATGTCTGCTTGATGCCAGCTTCGAATTCTTCGCGGAAATATTTAATGGCGCTCTGTAGCGGCTCCACCGCGCCCGGTGCGTGTGCACAGAAGGTTTTACCCGGGCCGAGGAAACGACACAGTTGCTCAAGTGTCTCGATATCCCCAGGCTGGCCTTCGCCACGCTCCAGCGCACGCAGAATTTTCACGCTCCACGGCAGACCGTCACGGCACGGCGTACACCAGCCGCAGGACTCGCGGGCGAAGAACTCTTCGAGGTTACGCACCAGCGGTACCATGCCAATCTCGTGATCGACAGCCATTGCCAGCGCGGTGCCCAGACGGCTGCCTGCTTTACCAATGCTTTCGAATTCCATCGGCAGATCGAGGTGTGCTTCGGTCAGGAAGTCTGTCCCCGCGCCGCCAGGCTGCCAGGCTTTGAACTTCAGACCATCGCGCATGCCGCCCGCGTAATCTTCGAGGATCTCACGCGCGGTAGTACCGAAAGGCAGTTCCCACAGGCCAGGGTTCTTCACGCGACCGGAGAAGCCCATCAGCTTGGTGCCCGCATCTTTGCTCTTCGAGATGTTCTGGTACCACTCCACGCCGTTGGCGAGGATGGCCGGTACGTTACACAGCGTTTCGACGTTGTTTACGCAGGTCGGCTTACCCCATGCGCCAGAGCTTGCCGGGAACGGCGGCTTGGAGCGCGGGTTAGCACGACGACCTTCGAGGGAGTTAATCAGCGCAGTTTCTTCACCGCAGATGTAACGCCCTGCCCCGGTGTGGACAAACAGTTCGAAATCGAAACCCGTGCCCATGATGTTTTTGCCAAGCAGACCGGCTTCGGTTGCTTCGGCGATCGCGCGGCGCAGATGCACAGCCGCCTCGATATATTCACCGCGCAGGAAGATGTAACCACGGTATGCTTTCAGCGCAAACGCGGAAATCAGCATCCCTTCAACCAGCAGGTGCGGCAGTTGTTCCATCAGCAGACGGTCTTTATAGGTACCCGGTTCCATTTCATCGGCGTTACACAGCAGGTAACGGATGTTCATGGATTCGTCTTTCGGCATCAGGCTCCAC
The DNA here is from genome assembly GCF_005281355.1 of Citrobacter sp. wls615. NCBI lineage: Bacteria > Pseudomonadati > Pseudomonadota > Gammaproteobacteria > Enterobacterales > Enterobacteriaceae > Citrobacter > Citrobacter sp. wls615. The sequence continues at coordinate 132,966 of NZ_SZXM01000087.1, forward strand.
TTCAGGCCGGTAGAAAAGCCTGCGCCGCCGCGCCCTTTCAGGCCAGCGTCTTTTACCTGATTGACGATTTCGTCCGGTGACAGGCCGGTCAGGGCCTTACGCGCACCTTCGTAACCGTTTTTGCTACGGTATTCGTCCAGCCAGACCGGCTGTTTGTCATCACGCAGGCGCCAGGTCAGCGGATGTGTTTCGGGAGTACGGATAATGTCTTTCATTTATACCGCTCCAGCAGTTCAGGAATGCCTTCCGGGGTCAGGTGAGCATGAGTGTCGTCATCGATCATCATGTTCGGCCCTTTGTCGCAGTTCCCCAGGCAGCAGGTCGGCAGCAGCGTAAAGCGACCATCAAAGGTCGTCTGCCCCGGCTTGATGTTGAGTTTTTTCTCCAGCGCAGCCTGAATCCCCTGATAACCATTGATATGGCACACCACGCTGTCGCAATAGCGGATCACGTGGCGACCTACCGGCTGGCGGAAGATCTGGCTGTAGAACGTGGCAACACCTTCTACGTCGCTCGCCGGGATACCCAGCACATCCGCGATCGCATAGATCGCGCCATCCGGCACCCAGCCACGCTGCTTTTGAACGATCTTCAGCGCTTCAATGGACGCCGCACGCGGGTCTTCGTAGTGGTGCTTCTCGTGCTCAATCGCTTCACGCTCAGCCGCACTCAGCTCAAAAGCCTCGGTTTGTGGTTGTTGATTCTCGTGCATAATTAGCGGTCCACATCTGACATAACAAAATCAATACTACCCAGATGGACGATAAGGTCGGACACCAGGCTGCCACGTACCGCTACCGGGATCTGCTGCAGGTGCGCATAGCTCGGGGTACGGATACGAGTACGATAACTCATGGTGCTGCCATCGCTGGTCAGGTAGTAACTGTTGATACCCTTGGTCGCTTCCACCATCTGGAAGGACTCGTTTGCCGGCATAACCGGTCCCCACGAAACCTGCAGGAAGTGGGTGATCAGGGTTTCGATATGTTGCAGCGTGCGCTCTTTCGGCGGCGGCGTCGTCAGCGGGTGATCCGCTTTGAACGGGCCTTCCGGCATGTTGTTGAGGCACTGCTCAAGGATGCGCAGACTCTGGCGCAACTCTTCAACTTTCAGCATTACGCGGGTATAGCAGTCGGATACGCCGCCGCCAACCGGAACTTCAAAGTCAAAGTTTTCGTAGCCAGAGTATGGACGGGCTTTACGCACGTCGAAATCAATACCGGTCGCACGCAGCGCGGCACCGGTACAACCCCAGTCCAGCGCTTCTTTCTTGCCATAGGCGGCAACGCCCTGGGAACGACCTTTCAGGATGGTGTTACGCAGTGCGGCTTTCTCGTAGGAATCCAGACGTTTTGGCATCCAGTCGAGGAAGTCACGCAGCAGCTTGTCCCAACCGCGCGGCAGATCGTGTGCGACACCGCCGATACGGAACCAGGCCGGGTGCATACGGAAACCGGTAATCGCTTCTACGACGTCATAGATTTTCTGACGGTCGGTAAAGGCGAAGAAGACCGGCGTCATCGCGCCGACGTCCTGAATGAACGTGGAGATGTACAGCAGGTGGCTGTTGATACGGAACAGTTCAGACAGCATCACGCGAATCACGTTGACGCGATCCGGCGTGGTGATGCCCGCCAGTTTCTCAACCGCCAGTACGTAAGGCATTTCGTTGACGCAGCCGCCGAGGTATTCGATACGGTCAGTGTAAGGAATGTAGCTGTGCCAGGACTGACGTTCACCCATCTTTTCAGCGCCACGGTGGTGGTAGCCGATGTCAGGTACACAGTCGACGATTTCTTCGCCATCAAGCTGCAGCACAATACGGAACGCACCGTGAGAAGACGGGTGGTTAGGACCGAGGTTGAGGAACATGAAGTCCTCGTTTTCGGTGCTACGTTTCATGCCCCAGTCTTCGGGTTTGAAGGTCAGAGACTCCATCTCCAGATCCTGTTTGGCTTTGGTCAGCTCAAACGGATCGAATTCGGTCGCACGCGCCGGGTAGTCTTTACGCAGCGGGTGACCTTGCCAGGTATGCGGCATCAGCAGACGCGTCAGGTGCGGGTGACCTTCGATATCAATGCCAAACATTTCCCAGGTTTCACGCTCATACCAGTTGGCGTTCGGGAACAGTTTGGTAAACGTCGGTACACGCAGATCGTTTTCAGACAAAGCCACCTTGAGCATGATATCGCGATTGCGTTCAATGGAAATCAGGTGATAGAAAACGGAAAAATCCGCGGCAGGTAACCCTTCGCGGTGCGTACGCAGACGTTCGTCCATGCCGTGTAAGTCAAACAGCATGACGTAAGGTTTCGGCAGTTTCTTTAAGAAATCGCCAACTTCCAGTAATTGTTCACGCTTGACCCAAACAACGGGTACCCCGGTGCGAGTCGCCTGAACGGTAAAGGCATCCGGCCCAAAACGGTTGCGCAGTTCGCCAATGACTGGGTCATCAAGGTGATCCCGTGTTTGCCATACAGCGTCTTGCGCGGTTAAGTCGGTCATATTGTTCACCATTGCAAATGGTCCGTGGTAGTCGGCAGTGCTTCGCGCTATTTATGTAGTGATAAGCGAAGGAAGGGCTGCTGCCGACATGCGCAAATTAAATCTCGTCTGGTGTACGAAGATTCGTTACAGCAATACGTTCGCCGCGTTTACGCTCGCGTTCTGACTGCATATTGGCGCGATAAACGCCCTGATCGCCAACCACCCAGGAGAGCGGACGGCGTTCTTTGCCAATGGAATCCTGCAGCAGCATCAGAGCCTGCATATACGCTTCCGGACGCGGCGGACATCCCGGGATGTACACATCAACCGGAATAAATTTATCAACGCCCTGCACCACAGAATAGATGTCGTACATACCGCCGGAGTTGGCGCATGCGCCCATGGAAATAACCCATTTTGGTTCCAGCATCTGATCGTAGAGGCGCTGAATAACAGGAGCCATTTTGGTAAAGCAGGTTCCAGCCACGACCATCAGGTCAGCCTGACGCGGCGAGGCACGCAGTACTTCCGCACCAAAACGGGCCACATCGTGCACGGCGGTAAACGAGGTCACCATCTCAACGTAGCAGCAGGAAAGGCCAAAGTTATATGGCCAAATTGAGTTTTTACGGCCCCAGTTAACCATGTCATGGAGCTTACCCATGAACACATTTTTATTAACTTCTTGCTCCAGGGGGTCGGTTACGATCTCCTGTTTTTGCAGGGGGTAACGGTCGTTCTCACCGTTAGGATCTATGCGGGTGAGCGTATAATCCATCTTAATGCCTCGCGGTTAGCGTTGACGATTAGCGATACTGTTCGTTTCCGGGTTCATACGCTCGCGGCGTGAACGCGCGGGCGTCCAGTCCAGCGCGCCAATACGCACCAGATAAACCAGACCAGCCAGTAACACAAAAATAAAAATTGCAGCTTCCACAAAGCCAATCCAACCGCTTTCACGGATAGATGTTGACCATGCGAACAGATACAGCGCTTCAACGTCGAAGATAACGAAGAACATGGCTACCAGATAAAACTTGGCAGACAGGCGCAAGCGGGCGGTGCCGACCGAGTCGATACCTGATTCAAACGGCACGTTTTTAGATCTCGCGCGCGCGCGACCACCTAAAAACCAGCCGCCGACGAGCATCAGGCAGCACAGGCCAATGGCGACAATAAGAAAGATAGCGAATGCCCAGTGATGAGCGATGATTTCAGTGGATGTTGACATACTCATTGCTTACTCATCAAAAGTAGCGCCAAATTCTCTGCTCTTTTCGGCAGATGAACGCCACATCGATTCATGGGGAGGAATAAAAAAAACCTTACAATCACTGTAGAAAACCATTTTATACAGCCAATTGATGGGGTTTTTTACTCCTTTCTATAACCTTTTGTCAACTTTAACAAAAGTTTCCTCACATTATTTTACACTGTTCCAACTTCATTAACATAAAGTGCTGTTTAGACCCATTTCGATCGCATCATCGGTCTTTTTTAATGTTGTTGAATCGTGTCCGTAGTGAAGTAAAAAAGATAATACACGTCTATTTTGACAGGAATTCACACTAATGCCTCCCCCTAAATGGGAGTATTTTCTTGATCTGTGACACGCTTTTGTTAATTCACCATAAAAAACAGCAACAATTTCTCTAGTTTTTTAACATGGAAACAATTAACACTTCTGCTGCTTATTTTTCACCCTGTTTGCAGGCTGTTTTTTTACCCGCTGATTTTGTTAAGTTTTAGTATAGCAAATGACATAAACCAACGTTATTTACTTAAAAAAAGAGCCGCTGGATGTTTTTTCATCATTAGCGGCTCTTTTTTTACACTTACATTTTAAAACGTTTTTTGTGACGCGTTACTCGAAGTCCCCTTCAACAAGGAGCGAATCATCTCCCCCTTCGGGGGTAAACTGATTGTATTGCCAAGGATTTTGATAAGTCTGCATCGAGTTAAAGATAACCTGAGCTAAATCATTTTGCGTAGCCGGATCGCAGCACAACAGATACTCGGTATCAGGCAGTGGCGGTAATCCGTCCGCCGCGCCCAGTACGCGTAAATCAGGACTCATCATTTCAACGGGACGCGCAGTAACGCCCAGACCGGCTTTGACCGCAGCACGAACCGCAGGCAATGTTGAAGCAACATACGCTAAGCGCCACGGGATCTGTGCAGCATTCAGCGTTGCCAACACCATATCGCGGAACGGGCTCGGATCGTCCAGCAGAACCAACGGAACCGGCTCACCTTTTTGCAGGATATATTCAGCTGCACAATACCAGTGCGTCGGTGAAGTGCGCAGATTCAGGCATTCAAAATCGCCCGGACGGTTAGTCGTTACCACCAAATCCACTTCTTGCGACTTCAGCATATCCACCATATAGGCGTTGCGCTTGACCCTCACATCCAATGCAAGCTTCGGATAAACCGAACTTATACGGTTGAGCAGGAAAGGCAGTATAGTATCGGCAGATTCATCAGAAGCTCCGATAGTTAACACTCCCTGAAGATTGTTAAACATTAATGATGAGCATGCCTCATCATTAAAACGCAAGATTTTTCTGGCGTAACCCAACAGCTGTATACCATGTTCGGTCAGCAGTTTGTTGCGTCCATGGCGCGCGAACAACTCTTTCCCCACGAGTTGCTCAAGACGCTGCATTTGCTGACTCACCGCAGACTGAGTGCGACATACCGCAGCTGCCGCAGCCGCGAAGGTATTCAGGTCGGCAACAGCAACGAAGGTTCTCAGCAGATCGAGGTCGAGGTTAATTATCGGACGATTTGCATTTATCATAGTTTTTCACTTACTCGCGGGTCATACCGTGTTAATGCTGTGCATTCAGAATCAAACAACTCCATTTGTTATCTGCCTGCCTTCCTTGCAGTTTCGCTTAGTGTAACCAAGTGAAAATAAGGATGTATTTGGTTTAACAAACGAAACAATTCTCTTTCTACGCTATATAATAACCGTGACACTCATCGGAATATAGCAACGAGAAAGGGCCATATTTTTAGCTGCTGGATGATTCTGACTAATGGAAAACATGTAAATTTAAAAAAAGTTAACGAACAATAATTTACACATTAAAAACTAACTTTTCAGTATGTTAGGAACAACCAACAAACATTTGAATTATCGTAAAATTCTTACTACGCACCATTTCATGAGACTTATCTTAACCTAAAACCACTATATTTATAAGTGTTATCGCGAATAATTCGAGGCAACAAGGCGTTATGTCAGAACTGAGGTTTTCGTATTATTAGTCCATTAAAATTAATGCGATTTAAATATTAAATAATAATTAATTAAGAATCCCTCAATTCATTAATTATGCTTAACAATGAATTCACACCGTACCACGCGCGGATCAGGCCGATAACAGCCCTCGCAGATAAAACCTCAGTATTTTCGAATGACGTCATACCGCTTATGTGTCGGCGATCTTTTGCTTTACAGAGTTAAGTTTTTTTGACCAGACAAACCACCACACCTAAACCAACACCACAAAACATATCACCAATATAATACAATTAACCAGATTATTATTTCATGATAATTGCGTTATTTAGTTATTAACAGTTAATTATAACTTCATGGATTTTCAAAATCTTCTACTAAAGACCCTTCAAAACTTACCGTCGTGGGAGTACATTGTGCTGGGCTGACTTCCATGGCAGGGAGTGGCATTCACAGCTAAAAAGGTCAACGTTCATGTCCCCCATTGAAAAATCCAGCAAATTAGAAAACGTCTGTTATGACATTCGCGGCCCGGTTCTGAAGGAAGCAAAGCGCCTGGAAGAAGAAGGCAATAAAGTTCTGAAACTGAACATCGGCAACCCGGCGCCATTCGGGTTTGAAGCGCCAGATGAAATTCTGGTTGATGTGATCCGCAATTTGCCAACAGCGCAAGGATATTGCGACTCAAAAGGTCTCTATTCAGCCCGTAAAGCGATCATGCAGCATTACCAGGCCCGCGGGATGCGCGATGTGACCGTGGAAGATATCTATATCGGTAACGGCGTTTCCGAATTGATTGTGCAGGCCATGCAGGCATTGCTGAACAGTGGGGACGAAATGCTCGTTCCGGCACCTGATTACCCGCTGTGGACGGCGGCGGTATCGCTCTCCGGCGGTAATGCCGTGCACTACCTGTGTGACGAATCATCTGACTGGTTCCCGGACCTGGACGACATTCGCGCAAAAATTACCCCGCGCACGCGTGGGATCGTCATCATTAACCCCAACAACCCAACCGGCGCTGTTTACTCCAAAGAGCTGCTGATGGAGATTGTTGAAATTGCTCGCCAGAACAATCTCATCATTTTTGCGGACGAGATTTACGACAAAATTCTCTACGATGACGCTGAACACCACTCGATCGCCGCAATGGCTCCGGACCTGCTGACTATCACCTTCAATGGCCTGTCAAAAACCTATCGCGTTGCCGGTTTCCGTCAGGGCTGGATGGTGCTGAACGGGCCGAAGAAACATGCCAAGGGGTACATCGAAGGTCTTGAGATGCTGGCCTCTATGCGCTTATGTGCTAACGTTCCGGCGCAACATGCGATTCAGACCGCGCTGGGCGGATACCAGAGCATCAGTGAATTTATCATGCCTGGCGGGCGCCTGTATGAACAACGCAACCGCGCCTGGGAGTTACTCAATGATATTCCCGGCGTCTCCTGCGTGAAACCGCGCGGCGCGCTGTATATGTTCCCAAAAATCGACGCTAAACGCTTCAACATTCATGACGACCAGAAAATGGTGCTCGACTTCCTGTTGCAGGAAAAAGTGCTGCTGGTTCAGGGAACGGCGTTCAACTGGCCGTGGCCGGATCATTTCCGCATCGTCACGCTCCCGCGCATTGACGATATCGAAATGTCGCTGAGTAAATTTGAGCGCTTCCTGTCAGGGTATCACCAGCTGTAATAAAACACGGGCTGTTGGATCAGTATGACGAGTATTTGCATCTGACAGCCTTCTCTGCGCACAATGACTCACAGGTTGCCATCATATAAGGGTCGTTATGAAGCAGAGCCACTTTTTTGCCCACCTCTCCCGCCTGAAGCTCATTAACCGCTGGCCGCTGATGCGCAACGTGCGCACCGAAAACGTGTCCGAGCATAGTTTGCAAGTTGCCATGGTCGCTCATGCGTTGGCCGCGATTAAAAACCGTAAATTTGGTGGTCAGCTTAATGCAGAGCGCATTGCCCTGTTGGCAATGTACCATGATGCTTCAGAGGTGCTGACCGGTGACCTCCCTACCCCGGTAAAATACTTCAACTCACAAATCGCCCAGGAATATAAAGCGATAGAGAAAATTGCCCAGCAAAAGCTGGTCGATATGGTGCCCGACGAGCTGCGCGATATTTTTGCTCCGCTGATTGATGAACATGCTTACAGCGAAGAAGAGAAATCTATCGTCAAACAGGCCGATGCGCTGTGCGCCTATCTGAAGTGTCTGGAGGAACTTTCGGCGGGCAATAATGAGTTCCTATTGGCGAAAACGCGGCTGGAAAAAACGCTGGAGTCGCGGCGCAGCGAAGAGATGGACTATTTTATGGAGGTGTTTGTCCCGAGCTTTCACCTCTCATTAGATGAGATCAGCCAGGATTCACCGCTTTAAACGATTTTGCCGGATGGCGACGTCAACGTCTTATCCGGCACATAAAAATCAAAACGGGAACAGCATCGGGATCATCACCACGCACACCGCCATCACGATCACCGTAAACGGCACGCCAATTTTCACGAAATCGCTAAAGCTATAGTTACCCGGTCCCAGCACCAGCGTGTTTACCGGCGAAGAGACCGGTGTCATAAAGGCTGCGGATGCCGCCATTGCAATCACCATCGCAAAAGGATACGGCGAAACCCCCATCGACTTTGCCGCCGCCAGGGCGATTGGCGCCATGAGTACCGCCGTTGCAGTGTTAGAGATAAATAACCCGATGCTCGCGCACAGGACGAACAGGCAGCCCAGCATCATGTACGGGCCATACCCGCCGCCAACGTCCATCAGTCCTTTTACCACCAGATCGACACCGCCAGTTTTTTGTAGCGCCAATGCGAAGGGCATCATCCCGACGATCAAAATAATGCTTGGCCAGTGAATCGCTTTATAGGCGCTTTCGGCATCGATACAGCGGAATTTCCCCATCAGCAGGCAGGCGATAATTGCGGCAACCGTATTAGGAATTTCATCGGTAAGCATCAGGGCGACCATCAGCACCAGGCAGAAAATGGCATGCGGCGCCTGGCTGTGCGCCGGGGAAGCTTCACTGACCTCAGCTGGCATGTTCAACACCACGAAGTCGCGCCCTTTTTGTCCCAGCAGTGTGATGAGCTTCCAGTTACCCACCACCAGAATGATATCCCCCATCAGCAACGGTTCATCCACCACCGCGCCTGCCAGCGCCGTACCATCGCGTTTCAGGCCGACCACATTCAGACCGTAACGCGTACGAAAGGCTATCTCCCGTACCGTTTTGCCAATCAGTTCCGATTCTGGGATCAGTGAGATCTCGGCCATGCCCACATCCAACGCCTGCTCGGAGAAGTATTCCCCGCGCAGCACCATCGGCTCCAGCAGTTGCTCACTGCAAAATTCTCGCAGATCAACATCCGCTGCAGACATATCAATCAGCAGCACGTCACGGGCGCGAAACTCAGAAACCCCGTTAACGTCAACAATCACGCGACGAAAGCGCCGCCAGCGCTCCACACCAATCACGTTTGCTCCGTAACGCTCACGCAGTTTCAGGTCGTCCAGACGCTGGCCAATCATCGGTGAACCAGGGCGAATAGCCAGACGGCGGGCACGCCCCGTAAGGCGATACTCTTTGATTAAATCGCGAAAAGTCCGGCGTTTCCAACCGTCTCCTGGCTGCCCGGAATCTTCGCCCTTCAGCATAAAGCGCATCAGCAGCATATAAATTATGCCAAGCACCAGAACCACCAACCCCAGCGGAGTGACGCTAAAAAAGCTGAAACCGTTAAGTCCTTCGCGTAGCAACTCACTGTTGACGACCAGGTTTGGCGGTGTCGCCACCAGCGTCATCATGCCGCTTATCAATCCGGCAAAGCTCAGCGGCATCATCAGACGTGAGGGAGAAATTTGCATGCGCATGGAAACGCTTAAGACAACCGGTATAAAGATAGCAACCACGCCGGTCGAACTCATAAACGCACCGAGCCCGGCCACGGTTATCATCAGCAACACCAGCATTTTGACTTCACTGCTGCCGGCGACCTTCACCAGCCAGGCCCCCATCACCGTCGCCACCCCGGTACGCACCAGACCGTCGCCGATAATAAATAAAGCCGCGATCAAAATAACGTTAGGATCGCTGAACCCGGAAAAAGCTTCTGTGATGCTCAATGTTCCACTCAGAACAAAGGCAATAATGACCAGCAAAGCGATCGCGTCCATACGCACTCTGCCAGTTGCAAACAAGACGACGGCAATCGCCAGCAATGAGAGAACCCATATCAATTCACCGTTCACAACATATCCTTGTTAAATGAGAGGGATGGACCGATTCTGCCATAAAAAAGCCCCAACAATCTGGGGCTAAATCATGATCAGGTATTTCTTACAACGACCACATTTCCGTTGGGCTGTTTGGTGACAGAAATATGTTCCAGACTGGTCAGCGAAAAATCGACCTCATCCAGACGCGGCGTGTCCGCTGGCGCATTTACCGCTATTACATGGCACCCTGCAGCCAGTCCCGAGAGCACCCCTGCGGGCGCATCCTCGACTACCGCGCATTCCTGTGGCGCCAGGCCCAGTAACTGAGCGCCTAACAGATAGGCGTCAGGCTCTGGTTTACCTCTTTTTACCCGTTCGGCAGTGACAAACACCTCAGGAGCAGGAAGTCCTGCGACACGATGGCGCGCCCGTGCGACCGGCATTGATCCTGAAGTCACAATCGCCCATGGGATGCCCGCTTTGTTGAGATGGTTGAGCAAATCAACCGCCCCTGGCAGCGCGGTGATCCCCGCGGTTTCCGTCGCTTCGATCTGCTCCAGGCGGGTGAACTCCGCAGCGATCTCCGCCTCGGACTTGCCCACCATAAAGTGTCGCAGGGAGGTAATGGCCTGCTTACCATGAATAAAGCCGAGCACCTCGGCGTGATCGAGGCCAAAACGATCGGCCCAGTTGCACCACGCGCGTTCTACTGCGGGTAAGGAATCGACCAGCGTTCCATCCAGATCAAACAGAAAACCTTTGCACTGCACGCTCGCCCCCTCAGGCATTAATGATTTGGTTAATTTCATTCGCGCTCAGGTGATACTGGCGCGGGCAAGAGTGCCAGACATTCAGCATACGCTGATATTTTTCCCACATCGGGGTCTGGGCGTTGAAACCATGCGTACCCGCATCGAAGTGGGTATAACGCCCTTCCACATTGACCATAAAACGAACGTACCCGAGGAAACGGGCTTCCGTTGCGGCGTCAAAACCGAGGAAGGTCACGCGTCGCTCATCAATAGACTGCGCGTCTTTTAGATTGGTCCAGGAGACATGTAATGCGTGATACATCTCCATAATATCGATAATCGTACGACAGGTTTCTTCCGTCAGCTCACCAAACTCACGATCCAACTCACGCATCTGCAAGCCGTAACCGCGTTCAATAATCGTCTGCAAACGACGATAACGCTCGGCGTTAGTGGGATCGAGCATAGTCATCATTTTGTACTGATTCGACAAAATCAGACGTTGAGCGTTGGTCATTTCCATTTGGGACTCCTGTATCACTACTACTGCGATGAAAAAAAAGAAGGCATCTTGTGCCTTCTTTTATATGCGTAATCAGGGGTCAATTACAAATCATCGAGGAAAGTTTTATCCAGTTGTTTGAAGGCGCGCTTAAGCGTGTCAGCCAGCGCCTGATAATCAGGCTTTCCTTCTACCGGAGCGAGCGCCTGTCCGGCCTCTTGCAATTTACCCCGAACTTCGTAGAACCAGTTGAGTATTGAAGGCGGCAGCGGCGTGACAGAACGCTTACCCAGCCACCACATGCCCTGCATCGGCAGGCTGAGTGCAAACAGCGCTGTCGCCACGGCCGGTCCCAACTGCCCGCCTAAAGCAATTTGCCAGCATAAGGTGAAAACAGCGATGGGCGGCATAAAACGGATTGCGTAACGCGTCATGCGGATCACGCGGTTCTCAACAAACACGGGCGCGAGGCGCTTTTCCATTGGCCACGTCTTCGCATAGTGCTGCCCCCGGCGAAACAAACTAAAAAAATTGACGGAACGATTATCCGGTGTCGACATGGCGGTTACCTCAACTTCACATATAAAAATTAAAAAATTTGTGCAAAACAACAACTACAAGGGACATCGTTCAAAACATTTTGTCTTTGATACCCACATTCAGGTATCCTGTGCCGGCCTGTAAGGCCTTTAGTCCAAAATCATTGAGTCGTCAAATTGGCATACAGTATGCCACTGGCTGAAAAATACGCAAAATGACATAGACTCAAAGGTATTTATTCCATCGTGCCCAAAAAAACTATGGCGCATGATGTTAATCATAAACGTCGGTGTCATCATGCGCTACGCTCTATGGCTCCCTGACGTTTTTTTAGCCACGTATCATAAATAGGTACTTCCATGTCGAGTAAGTTAGTACTGGTTCTGAACTGCGGTAGCTCCTCACTGAAATTTGCCATCATCGATGCAGTAAACGGTGAAGAATACCTCTCTGGTTTAGCCGAATGTTTCCATCTCCCAGAAGCACGCATCAAGTGGAAAATGGACGGCGGTAAACAAGAAGCGGCTTTAGGTGCAGGCGCCGCTCACAGTGAAGCGCTGAACTTTATCGTTAACACTATTCTGGCACAAAAACCAGAATTGTCTGCGCAATTGACCGCTATCGGTCACCGTATCGTACACGGCGGCGAGAAGTATACCAGCTCTGTGGTTATCGATGATTCTGTTATCCAGGGCATCAAAGATTCTGCCTCTTTCGCACCGCTGCATAACCCTGCTCACCTCATCGGTATCGCAGAAGCGCTGAAATCCTTCCCAAGCCTGAAAGACAAAAACGTGGCTGTATTCGACACCGCGTTCCATCAGACTATGCCGGAAGAGTCTTACCTCTATGCTCTGCCGTACAGCCTGTACAAAGAACACGGCGTTCGTCGTTACGGCGCGCACGGTACCAGCCACTTCTTTGTTACTCAGGAAGCGGCAAAAATGCTGAACAAACCGGTTGATGAACTGAACATCATCACTTGCCACCTGGGCAACGGCGGTTCTGTATCTGCTATCCGTAACGGTAAATGTGTTGATACCTCCATGGGTCTGACCCCGCTGGAAGGTCTGGTGATGGGTACGCGTTCCGGTGACATCGACCCGGCGATCATCTTCCACCTGCACGACACCCTGGGCATGAGCGTTGACCAGATCAACAAAATGCTGACCAAAGAGTCCGGCCTGCTGGGTCTGACCGAAGTCACCAGCGACTGCCGTTATGTTGAAGATAACTACGCAACCAAAGAAGACGCTAAACGTGCAATGGACGTTTACTGCCACCGTCTGGCGAAGTACATCGGTTCTTACACTGCGCTGATGGATGGTCGTCTGGATGCGGTTGTCTTCACCGGTGGTATCGGTGAAAACGCAGCGATGGTTCGTGAACTGTCTCTGGGCAAACTGGGCGTTCTGGGCTTTGAAGTTGACCACGAACGTAACCTGGCCGCACGTTTCGGCAAATCTGGTTTCATCAACAAAGAAGGTACCCGTCCTGCGGTGGTTATCCCAACCAACGAAGAACTGGTTATCGCGCAAGACGCGAGCCGTCTGACTGCCTGATTTCACACCGCCAGCCTAGCTGGCGGTGCTGTTTTGTAACCCGCCTGAAATGGGCGGTAACGAAAGAGGATAAACCGTGTCCCGTATTATTATGCTGATCCCTACCGGAACCAGCGTCGGCCTGACCAGCGTCAGCCTCGGCGTGATCCGCGCTATGGAACGCAAAGGCGTTCGTCTGAGCGTCTTTAAGCCAATCGCTCAGCCTCGTGCCGGTGGCGATGCGCCAGACCAGACTACTACTATCGTTCGTGCTAACTCTAACCTGCCAGCTGCTGAGCCGCTGAAGATGAGCCACGTTGAATCTCTGCTCTCCAGCAATCAGAAAGATGTGCTGATGGAAGAGATCATCGCGAATTACCACGCGAACACCAAAGATGCTGAAGTCGTACTGGTTGAAGGCCTGGTCCCAACCCGTAAACATCAGTTCGCGCAGTCTCTGAACTACGAAATCGCGAAAACGCTGAATGCGGAAATCGTCTTCGTGATGTCTCAGGGCACCGATACTCCGGAACAGCTGAACGAGCGTATTGAACTGACTCGCAGCAGCTTCGGCGGCGCGAAAAACACCAACATCACTGGCGTTATCGTTAACAAACTGAACGCGCCGGTTGATGACCAGGGCCGTACTCGCCCGGATCTGTCCGAGATTTTCGACGACTCTTCCAAGGCGCAGGTGATCAAAGTTGATCCGGCTAAACTGCAAGAATCCAGCCCGCTGCCGGTTCTGGGCGCGGTGCCATGGAGCTTCGATCTGATCGCTACCCGTGCAATCGATATGGCGCGTCACCTGAACGCCACCATCGTTAACGAAGGCGATATCAACACCCGCCGCGTGAAGTCTGTGACTTTCTGCGCACGCAGCATTCCGCACATGCTGGAGCACTTCCGCGCAGGTTCTCTGCTGGTGACTTCTGCCGACCGTCCTGACGTGCTGGTTGCAGCATGTCTGGCAGCGATGAACGGTGTAGAAATCGGTGCACTGCTGCTGACCGGCGGCTACGAAATGGACGCGCGCATCAACAAACTGTGCGAACGTGCATTCGCTACCGGCCTGCCAGTATTCATGGTGAACACCAATACCTGGCAGACCTCTCTGAGCCTGCAGAGCTTCAACCTGGAAGTTCCGGTTGACGATCACGAGCGCATCGAAAAAGTTCAGGAATACGTTGCTAACTACATCAACGCTGACTGGATTGAATCTCTGACCGCGACCTCTGAGCGCAGCCGTCGTCTGTCTCCGCCGGCGTTCCGTTATCAGCTGACCGAGCTGGCGCGTAAAGCGGGCAAACGCGTTGTTCTGCCGGAAGGCGACGAACCGCGCACCGTTAAAGCGGCTGCTATCTGTGCTGAACGCGGTATCGCTACCTGCGTTCTGTTGGGTAACCCGGACGAGATCACCCGCGTTGCGGCCTCTCAGGGCGTTGAGCTGGGCGCTGGCGTAGAAATCGTTGACCCGGATGTGGTTCGCGAAAGCTACGTTGCTCGCCTGGTTGAGCTGCGTAAGAACAAAGGCATGACCGAAACCGTTGCCCGCGAACAGCTGGAAGACAACGTGGTTCTCGGTACCCTGATGCTGGAGCAGGACGACGTTGACGGTCTGGTTTCTGGTGCCGTTCACACCACCGCAAACACCATTCGTCCGCCGCTGCAGTTGATCAAAACTGCGCCGGGTAGCTCTCTGGTGTCTTCCGTGTTCTTCATGCTGCTGCCGGAACAGGTTTACGTTTACGGTGACTGTGCGATCAACCCGGATCCAACTGCTGAACAGCTGGCAGAAATCGCCATTCAGTCCGCTGAATCCGCCATCGCCTTCGGTATCGAACCGCGCGTTGCGATGCTCTCCTACTCCACCGGTACCTCTGGTGCAGGTAGCGACGTAGAGAAAGTTCGCGAAGCGACTCGTCTGGCGCAGGAAAAACGTCCTGACCTGATGATCGACGGTCCGTTGCAGTACGACGCCGCAGTTATGGCTGACGTAGCGAAATCCAAAGCGCCGAACTCGCCGGTTGCAGGTCGCGCTACCGTGTTCATCTTCCCGGATCTGAACACCGGTAACACCACCTACAAAGCGGTACAGCGTTCTGCCGACCTGATCTCCATCGGGCCAATGCTGCAGGGTATGCGCAAGCCGGTGAACGACCTGTCCCGTGGCGCGCTGGTAGACGATATCGTCTATACCATCGCCCTGACCGCGATCCAGTCTTCCCAGCAGCAGTAATTTGCTGCAGTGTGCCGGATCTCTTATCCGGCAACACCTCTGCTTATCAAACCGGAAATAGCTGATATTTCCGGTTTTTTTATATCTGTTTTTTCTTTGGTACATTCTGAAATATTTGCCAGGATGCGCTGCATCAATGAATAACTATTCTTCTGTTTGCATACTTACTCTCTTTTGCATTGCAACAGGGATAGTCTTTCATGTCAGCAGTCACAGAATCACAGCCAGCCAAAAAATGGGCGATGCCCGATACGCTGGTGATTATTTTTTTCGTCGCCATTTTAACCAGCCTGGCGACATGGGTAGTTCCGGTCGGGATGTTCGACAGCCAGGAAGTGCAGTATCAGGTTGATGGACAGACCAAAACCCGTAACGTTGTCGACCCCCACTCTTTTCGTATTCTGACCAACGACGCGGGTGAAGAGCAGTATCACCGGGTGCAGTTTTTCACCACCGGAGATGAACGCCCCGGCCTGATGAATTTTCCGTTTGAAGGGTTAACCTCCGGCTCTAAGTTCGGCACGGCGGTTGGTATCATCATGTTTATGCTGGTGATTGGCGGCGCATTTGGCATCGTTATGCGTACCGGAACCATTGATAATGGCATTCTGGCGCTCATTCGTCATACGCGGGGTAACGAAGTTCTGTTTATCCCGGTGCTGTTTATTCTCTTCTCATTAGGCGGCGCGGTGTTTGGCATGGGCGAAGAGGCGGTTGCTTTTGCCATTATCATTGCGCCTTTGATGGTACGCTTAGGTTACGACAGTATCACCACCGTGCTGGTCACCTATATCGCTACCCAAATTGGTTTTGCCAGTTCATGGATGAACCCGTTCTGCGTGGTGGTCGCGCAGGGTATTGCAGGTGTCCCGGTGCTCTCTGGTTCCGGTCTGCGTATCGTAGTATGGGTCGTTTCGACCCTGATAGGGTTGACCTTCACCCTGGCCTACGCAGCGCGCATCAAAAAAAATCCGCTTCTCTCCCGGGTACATGAGTCCGACCGCTTCTTTCGTGAGCAGCAGGACGAGGTTGTAGAACGACGCTTCACGCTGGGCGACTGGCTGGTATTGCTGGTACTGACCGCGGTGATGATTTGGGTCGTCTGGGGCGTTATCGTCAACGCGTGGTTTATTCCTGAGATCGCCAGCCAGTTCTTCACGATGGGACTGGTGATTGGCATCATCGGTGTGGTGTTCCGTCTCAACGGTATGACGGTCAACGTCATGGCATCTTCCTTCACTGAAGGTGCGCGAATGATGATTGCTCCCGCCCTGCTGGTCGGTTTCGCCAAGGGCATATTACTGCTGGTCGGTAACGGAGAGGCGGGCGAAGCCAGCGTATTAAATACCCTGCTGCACAGTATTGCCAACGGTATCAGCGGGCTGGATAACGCTATCGCTGCATGGTTTATGCTGCTGTTCCAGGCGGTATTTAATTTCTTCGTTACGTCCGGCTCTGGCCAGGCTGCATTGACCATGCCGTTATTAGCGCCGCTGGGCGATCTGGTTGGCGTAAACCGTCAGGTCACCGTACTGGCCTTCCAGTTTGGCGACGGATTCAGCCACATTATCTATCCGACGTCGGCATCATTGATGGCAACGTTAGGCGTTTGTCGGGTGGATTTTCGTAACTGGCTGAAAGTAGGTGCCACGCTGTTAGGCCTGCTGTTTATTATGTCCAGCGTGGTGGTGATTGGTGCGCAGATAATGGGTTACCATTAAAAAATGATTGCCCGGCCTACATGATTTCTCGACGCTGTAGGCCGGATGAGCAGACGTTACTCGGCTTCTTCCTGCTTTTCGGCTTTTGCCCCTTCATTCTTGGCGTTGCGGGTCATCCACAGCGCCAGCGCTTTCAGAGAGTCCGGCGTAAATTCGTCGCAGCGTGCGGTAATTTCTTCCGGCGTAAGCCAGCAAACTTCACTGACCTCTTCTTCCTGTAACGCGAACGGTCCGTGGGACACACAGCTAAACAGCCCACCCCAGACGCGACAATTCTGGTCTTCAAAATAAAACTGACCGTGCTCGGCAAACGGCACGCCCGCAATCCCCAACTCCTCTTCCGCTTCACGGCGCGCTGAGTCCAGTAGCTGCTCGTCAGCCTGAACAACACCGCCAGCGGTGGCATCCAGCATGCCGGGCAAAAAGTCTTTTGTCTCAGTCCTACGCTGAACCAGAATTTTGCCCATACCATCGTGCACCACGATATACGTCGCACGATGGCGTAAGCGCTGCGCCCGCATTTGTTCCCGGCTGGACTGTGCGATGACTTCGTTGTCTTCGTTCACAATATCCACCCATTCCGTACTTGCCAAATGACGCTGTTCCACCATCAGGAAACCTTCTTTTTTCTGGCGCTCTTACGGCGCGTTTATGTTTGTGGGGTAAATTACGGATTAATCTCGATCTGCGCAATAACACTTTGATCATTGAGTGCCATGACGCTGAGAACATTATCATCCAGAATCCCGTAGCTTGCCGCAAAGCCTCCTTTCGGGATGCTTACCGAGCCGGGGTTAAAGTGATAGACATCCCCTTGCAACTCGGCAACCGGCAGATGCGTATGGCCATAAACCAGTACATCTCCCGCGCTGAGCGCTGGCATATTTTGCGGGCCAAAAAGATGCCCGTGCGTCAAAAAGAGTCGCTGGTTTTCTGTCAGAATTTGCTGCCACGGCGCGGTTATCGGAAAATGCAGGAGCATCTGATCCACTTCACTGTCGCAATTGCCACGCACCGCAATAATCCGCGCTGCCAGTTCATTCAACCGCTCTGCAACCTGCGCGGGCGCATAGCCTTCCGGCAAGGCATTACGCGGTCCGTGATTTAAAACATCACCCAATATCACCAGCCATTGCGCTCCGCTTGCGGTAAACAGTTCGAGTACGCGTTCCGTGGCTGGCAACGAACCATGAATGTCCGATGCGAACATCAGTTTCATCACTCACTCCTCGTTGAAAAGTACCTTGTAATGATACTGGATTACGCTTCGATGGTCAGCAGGAACGCTTCGCTGAAAGCGCGATAAAACGCTGAACGGAAGCGCGCTGCCACTGGAAGGTGGCATATTCCGCAAGCGCTTCTGGCACCTCATCGCCGTTAAGGACCAGACGATTAAGCATTAGCGCTAAATCGCAATCAGCGATACACCATTCGCCAAATAAATTTTGTTTACCGTGGCTCAGTAAACTGCTCGCAGTGGCGAACAATTTTTCTGCACTGGCTTTTCCGGCTTCGCTCAACGGCGCTTTTTTCACGCCAGCAAAAACTACATCCGTTGAACGTTCTTCACGAATAGGCATCAGATCGCTGCGGATCCACGCCTGCACCTGGCGAGCCCGCGCGCGCTTTTGCACATCGTGTGGGTAGATGCGCTCCCACTGCGGCGGGGCAAAGCTCTCTTCCAGAAACTCAGTAATTGCTGATGATTCGCTTAGCTCGAAATCGTCAATCTCCAGGACCGGCACGCGGCGCGTCAACGCATAACCTTGCCATGAAGGTTGCAAGTGTTCACCGCTGTTGAGATCAACAGTTTTCAGCGTAAAAGGTAGTCCTTTCTCTTGCAGAGCGACATAAACAGACAGCACGTAAGGGGAGAAAAAATTGGCATCTGACCACAGCGTAATTGCAGGTTTGCTCATAACGTCCTCTGAAGTGTATTGGCTTGCCTTCAAAATATAGAGTCTTTCTCTCGCTGTCACTTGATGAAAACTCACGCACGCTAACAGCCTCTATACTTGTAATGACCCGGTTCATGACAAAACGGACGCTGAAAATGATCGATCTCTATTACACGCCATCGCCAAACGGTCACAAAATCACGCTGTTTCTTGAAGAGACGCAGCTGCAATACCGTCTGATTCATGTTGATATCAACAAAGGTAGCCAGTTTCGTCCTGATTTTCTGCAGATCTCGCCGAACAATAAAATCCCGGCCATTATCGACAATGCACCGCAGGACGGCGGAAGCCCGATCAGCCTGTTTGAGTCCGGAGAAATTTTACTCTATCTGGCGGAAAAGAGCGGCAAGCTGCTGAGCGGTGAGTTACGTGAGCGCCACGCCACGTTGCAATGGCTGTTCTGGCAGGTCAGCGGCCTGGGGCCCATGCTCGGTCAGAATCACCATTTCAGTCATTACGCCCCGCAGACGATCCCCTACGCCATTGAAAGATACCAGGTTGAAACTCAGCGCCTGTATAACGTGATGAATAAACGTCTGGAAACCTCCCCCTGGCTGGGGGGCGATCACTACAGCATTGCTGACATAGCCTGCTGGCCATGGATTCATGCCCACCAGCGTCAGCGTATCGACCTCGACAATTACCCGGCGGTTAATAACTGGCATGAGCGCATCCGTACGCGGCCTGCCACGGAACGCGCCATGCAGCAAGCGCAGAGTGAGAAGCGGTAACACGATTCGATTCTCGTGTATCATGAATAGGTTCATACATGGAGGAAACCTGCAATGTCACAACCTGACGCTATTATTCGTATAAAAAACCTTCGTCTGCGCACCTTTATCGGCATCAAAGAAGAGGAGATCCTTAACCGCCAGGATATCGTCATCAACATTGCCATTCATTATCCGGCAGACAAAGCCCGTATCAGCGAAGACATCAACGACGCGCTGAATTATCGCACTATCACCAAAAGCATCATTGCGCACGTGGAGAGTAACCGCTTCTCACTATTAGAAAAATTAACTCAAGATGTGCTCGATATCGCACGCGAACATCACTGGGTCACTTATGCTGAAGTAGAGATCGATAAACTTCACGCATTGCGTTACGCCGACTCAGTATCCATGACGCTGAGCTGGCAGCGCTAAACGTAACCCGGGAGGCGACATGCAGATTCTGATTACCGGCGGTACTGGCCTGATTGGACGTCATCTGATCCCCCGCCTGTTCGAACTGGGGCATCAGATAACCGTAGTGACACGTAACCCTGATAAGGCGCGTCAGATTCTCGGCTCTCGGGTCACGTTGTGGAAGGGGCTGACAGAGCAGCAAAATCTCAATGGCATTGATGCCGTGATTAATCTTGCCGGAGAGCCTATTGCAGATAAGCGCTGGAGCGCTGAGCAAAAGGAGCGCCTATGTCAGAGTCGCTGGGGCATCACGCAGAAACTGGTCGATTTAATCCACGCCAGCGAGACGCCGCCCGAGGTGTTAATATCCGGTTCCGCTACCGGTTACTACGGCGATCTGGGCGAAGTTGTTGTCACGGAAGAAGAGCCGCCGCATAACGAATTTACCCATAAACTGTGCGCCCGCTGGGAGCAAATTGCCAGCACAGCGCAAAGTGACAAAACCCGCGTGTGTATGTTGCGTACCGGCGTGGTATTGGCCTCTGCTGGCGGGATTCTGGGGAAAATGGTCCCACCATTTCGTCTTGGTTTAGGCGGCCCGATGGGTAACGGACGCCAGTATCTGGCCTGGATCCATATTGATGATATGGTCAACGGCATTATCTGGCTGCTGGATAACGATCTTCGTGGCCCCTTCAATATGGTTTCACCTTACCCGGTACACAATGAGCAGTTTGCCCACGCGCTGGGCCATGCCTTAAACCGCCCAGCCATTCTGCGCGTTCCCGCTGGCGTAATACGTCTACTGATGGGCGAGTCTTCCGTGCTGGTTCTCGGCGGACAGCGGGCGTTACCCAAACGTCTGGAAGCGTCCGGTTTCGCGTTTCGCTGGTACGATTTAGAAGAGGCGCTAGCGGATGTTATCCAATAGTTACTAAGCGCTATTCACATTCGCCGTTGCGATGGTAAGGTTATAGATCTGACTTCCGCAATGGCGACGTTATGGCAAAAATATCGACTCCCCGTCTTACCCTCTCTTTGTTTCAATTTTCTGACTGGTCATTTTTCCAGAGATTACGTGAAAGCCCTGAAGTCATGCGCTATATGGGCGACATCGCCCCAGCGAAGGATACGCGTCTGTTATTCGCCAGACGCCTTGCCGCACAGCAAACATTTGTTATTCGCGAGCATAACAACCCGACGCCGCTCGGCGATATTGGTCTGCAAATCAGTCATCTTTATCCGCATGAGGCCGACCTCGGTTACGCCATCATGCCACATGCACAGGGGAAAGGTATTGCCAGCGATGCCGTGAACGCGGTGTGCCAATATGCCTTTGAACATGCTGGCGTCACGGCGATAAATGCTTACGTGCTGGCAGAGAATAAGGGTTCGATACGTGTTCTGGAAAAGACAGGCTTTGTACGAACGCAGGTGCTGGAAAAAGCGTATGAGATTAATGGGATCGCGCACGACGACTGGGTTTATCGCCTGGAGTGCGATGCGTTAAAGCGGTAGGCCCGGAAAGCATGGCGCCTCCGGGCAACTGAATTACTTCAGCGATCCTTTGAGGAACTGCTGCAAGCGTGGGCTTTGCGGGTTGCCGAATACCTGCTCCGGGTCACCCTCTTCTTCGATTTTCCCCTGATGCAGAAAAATCACGTGCGTGGAGACATTTCGGGCAAACCCCATTTCATGGGTCACGACCACCATGGTTTTCCCCTCTTCGGCCAGTTGCTGCATAATGCGTAGCACCTCGCCGACCAGCTCTGGGTCAAGCGCCGAGGTGGGTTCATCAAACAGCAACACCTCCGGTTCCATCGCCAGCGCACGCGCAATAGAAACGCGCTGCTGCTGACCACCAGACAAATGCACCGGATATTTGCCCTGCGCTCGCTCATCAATACCCACTTTAGCCAGATACTTCACCGCGCGTGCGCGGGCTTCCTGCTTGCTCAGTCCCAGTACCTGAATCGGCGCTTCCATGACGTTTTCCAGCACCGTCATGTGGCTCCACAGATTAAAGTGCTGAAAGACCATGGTTAGTCTTGTGCGCAGCAAACGCAGCTGATTTTTGTCCGCAACCTTGAGCTGGCCATCTTTGTCTCGCACCAGACCAATGTTCTGCCCACTGACGACAATGGAACCAGCACTCGGTTTTTCAAGAAAGTTAATGCAGCGCAGAAAGGTACTCTTACCGGAACCTGACGAGCCGATAATACTGATGACATCACCCGCATTAGCCTGCAGCGAAACCCCTTTCAGCACTTCATGTTCGCCGTAGTGCTTATGTAAATCGATAACGTTTAATTTATTCTCAGACATCGTGTTACTCGAATTATTTAGAGGATACATGCTGCAACCAGCGTTTTTCCGCTTTACGGAACAGACTGATCAGGACATACGAAATAATCAAATACAGCACCGCGGCAATACCGAAAGCGGTAAACGGTTGATACGTTGCCGAGTTGATATCGCGGGCAATTTTCAACAAATCAGGCACCGTGGCGGTAAACGCCAGCGCCGTGGAATGCAGCATTAAAATCACTTCATTGCTGTATGCCGGCAGCGCAATACGCAGCGCGGAAGGCAAAATTATGCAGCGATACAGTTTGAATGACGAGAAACCGTAAGCGCGCGCGGCTTCAATCTCGCCGTGCGGCACAGAACGAATCGCCCCGGCGAAAATCTCCGTCGTATAGGCGCAGGTATTCAGCGTCAACGCCAGTACAGTGCAATTCAACCCGCTGCGGAAAAATGCGTTGAGGAAGTCCGTTCCTTTGACTATCTCCAGCGTATACATCCCGGAATAAAACACCAGCAGCTGTACATACAGCGGCGTGCCACGAAAAACATAGGTAAATAACCAGATCGGGAACTGGATAAATTTATTGCTGGAAACGCGACCAATCGCCAAAAACAGCGCCAGTATCCCGCCCATCACCACCGACGAAATCAGAAGCCACAGGGTGATAGCCACGCCAGTAAAGCGGTATCCGTCGGTCCACAGCAGGGACTTCCAGTATTCCTGAATAATCTCAATCACAGGTCAGCCCTCTTCACACCCACGGAGTAGCGGCGCTCAAGGTACAGCAGCACACCATTAGAAACTGTGGTAAACACCAGATAGATGACCCCGCACACGACGGCAAAATAGAACGGCTCCCAGGTACTTTTCCCGGCAAGCTGAGTCGCTTTCACCACATCTTCCAGACCGAGCAGCGATACCAACGCAGTGGCTTTGAGAATAACCTGCCAGTTATTACCAATTCCCGGTAAGGCATAGCGCATCATTGCCGGGAACATAATGCGGCGAAAAATTTGTGAACTGGTAAAGCCGAATGCCGTCGCGGCTTCAATATGGCCTTTGGGCACAGCCATAAACGCGCCGCGGAACGTTTCCGTAAAGTAGGCCCCGTAGATAAATCCGAGCGTGATTATCCCCGCTACCATCGGATCGATATCAATCTGGCTGACCCCCATTGCATCGGTAATGGTATTCAGCGCGATTTGTAATCCATAGAAGATGAGCAACATTAAGACCAGATCGGGCACGCCGCGGATAAGCGTGGTGTACGCTTCGAAAATAAGCCCCAACGCCCGGCTTTGCGACAGTTTTGCTGCCGCGCCGACAAGGCCTATCAGAACCGCCAGCACCACTGAACTGAGCGCCAGCTCAAGCGTAACAATTGCGCCCTGTAAAATAACACCTGAAAAGCCATACAACATGCTGCCTGTCCTGTCGTGTGTGGTGGAGTAATAAGCCTCTTTTGATTTCAGACTAACCGTTCAATGCCGGATGGCGGCTTTGCCTTATCCGGCCTACAAAATCAATGTAGGCCGGATAAGCGCAGCGCCATCAGGCATAAATTTAACGCGTCAAAAATCTACGGGCTTTATCAGCACCTGCGGTGATTAACCGCCGTAAACATCAAAATCGAAGTACTTTTTAGCCAGCTTCTCGTAAGTGCCGTCGGCGCGCATCTCAGCAAAGGCTTTATTCAGTGCTTCGCGCAGCTCGTTATCGTCTTTACGCAGTCCCATACCGGTACCCACGCCAAACAATTTCTCGTCTTTCACAGACGGGCCGCCGAATTTGTAATCTTTACCAACTGGCTGTTTCAGGAAGCCTTCGCTGGCAGCGACTTCATCCTGGAATGCGGCGTCAATACGCCCGGCTGTCAGGTCAGAATAGATGTTGTCTTGTCCCTGATAGGAGACAATTTCAATGCCTTTTGGCGCCCAGTGTTCGTTGCCGAACGTTTCCTGAGTGGTACCCTGCAGCACGCCGACACGTTTGCCTTTCAGCGATTCAATGGTCGGCTGAATAGCAGAATCCTTAGCGACAACCAGACGCGAGTCAGCTGCATAAAGCTTGTCGGTAAACGCGATTTCCTGCTGACGTTTTTCAGTAATGGAAAGCGAGGACATAATCGCATCGATTTTCTTCGCTTTTAGCGAAGGGATCAGCGCATCCAGCGGGTTTTCCACGAAGGTACATTGTGTATTAATACGTTTGCATAGCTCTTTAGCCAGATCGATATCAAAACCGACTAATTCACCCTGCGCATTTTTCGATTCGAACGGCGCATAAGTAGGATCGGTGCCGATACGAATTTTTTGCGGAATGGCTGCAAATGCTGCGGTAGCACTGGAGAAAGCCAGGACCAAAGAAAGAGACAACACCAGTTTTTTCATAACTATCCTCAACAGACTGTCTTTTATAGGGGATCTTTACAGGACCAGGTGCAGTTATCGTGCCATTAATCAGGCCGACAAGGCAAAGCATTCTACCTTGTCGGCGGTATTTATTTGCATGAAAAGCGCTTAAGTATGCACTCATGCTTATTAAGTCAGCGATAAAGGCACCAAAACAGTGCACTGAATTTATGATGCACCATAATGGTTACCCGCCATGGTGCAGCCAACTCCCCACGTCGATGAATTAATCGCCGTAGACATTAAAGTTAAAATACTTACTCGCCATTTTGTCGTAGGTGCCGTCTTTGCGCAGTTCACCCAGCGCTTTATCGAAAGCCGCCTTCAGCTCCGCATCATCTTTGCGCAAGCCAATCCCGGTTCCGTCGCCAAAGTATTTTTTATCTTTAACTGAAGGACCGGCAAAAGCGTAGTCTTTACCTGCCGGTTGTTTCAGGAAACCTTCGCTGGCCGCGACTTCATCCTGCAATGCCGCATCCAGACGTCCCGCCGTCAGGTCAGAATAGATCAGGTCCTGGTTCGCGTAGGCCACCACATCCACGCCTTTGCTGCGCCAGTTATCATTGGCATAGGCTTCCTGAGTAGAGCCTTGTAGTACGCCTACGTGTTTACCTTTGAGGGAGTCCAGAGTCGGTTGAATCGGCGAACCTTTCGCGGCGATCAAACGAGAATCTGCGGCGTAAAGCTTGTCTGAGAAGGCAATCTCTTGCTGACGCTTCTCGGTGATGGAAAGCGAGGAGATGATGGCATCAATTTTTTTCGCTTTGAGCGACGGGATCAGTGCATCAAAGTCGCTGGCAACCCAGGTACATTTGATCTGCATGCGCTTACACATCTCATTTCCCAGATCGATATCAAAACCGACGAAATCGCCTTTGGCATCTTTAGAGGAAAAAGGTGCATACGTGGTATCTGTACCAATACGAACTGTCTGCGGAAGTGCTGCGTAGCTGGCCGCGGTTGCGGAAAGTCCTACCAGCAAAGACAAAGCAAGAACCGTCTTCTTCATACATAACCCTCAAGTGGCGTAATTTTATTATGTTTTACGTTGTGTTGTGTGTTTGCAGACTTTTTCATGCAGGTCTTATGCCATTTTCGCGTCGTTGAGGATATTCGACGTTAAATATGTTAATAAAACGTTGCAATATTGTCCTGATTTTGAAGATAGCAGGTCTGACGGTTGAAACGCAGCGTTTCGTTGAGTTTTGACGAATTAAATGTTGAGGATATGATCGCGGTTACAAAATTGCCCTGAAACAGGGCAACGGATGTTTCTTTGCACCCTGATGGAACGGCTTACGCCCCTTGCCAGCGGGTGAAGAGGTCATGAGGAAGGGAGATATCAAACTGGTCAAGGACACGATTAACCGTTTGATTAATCACGTCATCGAGGGTTTGCGGGCGATGATAAAACGCCGGCACCGGTGGCATAATCACCGCCCCAATTTCTGCCGCCTGCGTCATTAGCCGCAGATGCCCCAGATGCAATGGCGTTTCGCGCACGCACAGCACCAGCGGACGACGCTCTTTCAGGACCACGTCAGCCGCACGGGTGAGCAGCCCATCGGTATAGCTATGAACGATGCCAGAAAGCGTTTTAATTGAACAGGGCAGGATAACCATCCCGGCGGTCTGAAAAGAGCCAGAGGAAATACTGGCGGCGATATCGCGCGTATCGTGAGTCACATTCGCCAGCGCCTGCACGTCGCGCACAGAGAGATCCGTTTCCAGCGCCAGCGTCTGCCGGGCAGCGGCGCTCATCACCAGATGGGTTTCCACATCAGTAACGTCACGCAAAACCTGCAGCAGGCGCACGCCGTAAATAGCCCCACTTGCGCCAGAAATACCAATGATGAGTCGTTTCATGTTTAATCGCCCTTGCTTGCTTCAGGGCCGACTTTGCAGGAATTTATGGGGAGTTGCAAGCAAGGGTGCGGATTGCGCCCTTGCTTGCGAGCAAACATTAACCTTCGTTGTGCATCTCAAGGTTTTCCGCTTCATTCTGACGCAATATCGCTTTGGCATCGTCATTACGCAGGGAATCGAGGAAATCGAGATACTGCTGGTCAACGTCTTTGGTGACATAGACGCCGTTAAACACTGAACATTCAAACTGCTGAATATCTGGGTTCTCAGCGCGAACGGCCTCAATCAGATCGTTCAGGTCCTGGAAGATAAGCCCGTCTGCGCCGATTATCTGACGAATCTCGTCCACTTCGCGACCGTGGGCAATCAGCTCCGTCGCCGTCGGCATATCGATACCATACACGTTCGGGAAGCGAATTTCCGGTGCGGCAGAGGCCAGATACACCTTCTTCGCCCCGGCTTCACGCGCCATCTCGATAATCTGTTCTGAGGTGGTGCCACGTACGATAGAGTCATCCACCAGCAGCACGTTCTTATCACGGAACTCCGCACGGTTGGCGTTCAGTTTACGGCGCACGGATTTACGACGCAGCTGCTGGCCCGGCATGATAAAGGTACGCCCCACATAGCGGTTTTTCACAAACCCCTGACGGTACGGCTTGCCGAGAATACGGGCGATTTCCAGCGCGATATCACAAGAGGTTTCCGGAATCGGGATCACCACGTCGATATCCAGATCTTCCCACTCGCGGGCAATTTTTTCGCCGAGCTTAGTTCCCATATTCACACGGGCGCTGTAGACGGAAATCTTGTCGATAAAGGAGTCAGGACGCGCAAAGTAAACGTATTCGAACAGGCACGGATTGCTGACCGGGTTATCGGCGCACTGGCGGGTAAACAGCTGGCCTTTTTCGGTGATGTACACCGCTTCGCCAGGTGCTACATCGCGCAGGAATTCAAAGCCCAGCGTATCCAGCGCCACGCTCTCGGAAGCCACCATATACTCGGTGCGACCGTCGCCAATATCGCGTTTGCCCAGTACCAGTGGGCGAATACCGTTAGGATCGCGGAAGGCAACCATACCGTGGCCAATAATCATCGCCACGCAGGCATAGGCGCCACGGATCTGGCGGTTGGTTGCCGCAATGGCCGCAAAAATATTGTCTGCTTCCAGCGGGTAATGGCGGAAGTTATCCAGTTCGCTGGCGAAAATATTCAGCAGGATTTCAGAATCTGAAGTGGTATTGATGTGGCGGCGCTTTTCTTCAAACAGCTTTTTACGCAGCTCATGCGCATTGGTCAGGTTGCCGTTATGGGCAAGCGTGATGCCATACGGTGAGTTAACGTAAAAAGGTTGAGCTTCGGAGGCGCTGGAGCTGCCAGCCGTTGGGTAACGCACATGACCGATGCCCATATTGCCCTGCAAACGCTGCATATGGCGCGCTTCAAAAATATCGCTCACCATTCCGTTTGCTTTACGCAAGCGGAAGCAGTTGTTGGCATCAATAGTGATGATGCCCGCAGCATCCTGACCACGATGCTGGAGCACCGTTAACGCGTCATAAATCGACTGGTTTACCGGCATAACACCGGCGATACCGACAATACCGCACATACGTCTTTTCCTCGTTCAGCAACGACCCAAAGTTTATACTTTGGGCAAGAAACTTGACGAGCTTTGCAGATAGTCAAAGAACCATCTGATGATGAAACTGAACTGCGGGATCAGCTGCGACTTACTCCAGTCTTCACTTTTCGACAGACCGGTAAACGTATCGAGAAAGAACAGTATGGCGGCGACGATCAGCGCTCCTCGCAGAGCACCAAAGCAAACCCCCAACACCCTGTCGGTACCCGACAAACCTGTTTTCTCTACCAGTTGGCCTATCACAAAGTTAACGATAGCGCCGACGATAAGTGTCGCGATGAACAGTATCGCGATAGCAATCCCATTTCGAACCAGTTCGTCTTCAAAGCCCGTAAACCAGACAGACAGGTAAGTGTAGTAATGGCTGGCGACAAAGAAAGCACAACCCCAAGTCACCAACGATAATGCTTCACGAACAAAGCCACGGATCAGGCTAACCAGACAGGAAAAACCAATCACCGCGATAATGGCGTAATCAATCCAGACCATAAGTGTCCCACGATTTTACGCCCTGTCGTCCTGTTCGGGGCGCATTCTAACAGAAAAAGAAAACGTTTGCGTAGGGATTTCCTTTCCACGCGTAAATAAAAATGGCGCTGAAAAAATCTTCAACGCCATACGGTTTTATGCCTCTTCGGACACTGCCGGATAGCGATGAAAACACCGTATCCGGCCGACATGAGACGGCCCCTTAATTAGGGGTATACCCCATCACAACCCCACTCAGACCAGAGATCTTCTGCAGCTCGCCCAGCGAGTTCTTCAGCTTATCTCTGGAGGCGTCAGGCCCTACGAGAATGCGGGTTATTTTACCCTGTACCGGCGTTGACGGGGAAGTATATACCCGGAAGCCCGCGCCACGAAGTTTACCCACGATCTCATTGACCTTATCCGCATTTTTCAGCGCGCCGAGCTGCACAACATACGCTTTGCCGGTCGGGGCTGGCGCGTCTTCCGCGACTGGTTTCGGTGCTGGAGCAGGCGCAGGGGTTGGTGCCGGTGTGGCGGCAACGGGTTGCGGCTTCGGTTTAGGTTTCGGCGGTTCAACAGGTGCAGGGACAGGATCTAACTCCGCGCTGTTTGCCGTTGCCATGCGCGATGGGTCCAGCGATGGCGCGGCGGCATCGCCCGCGCGCACCTCTTCTGCCGCCCCTTCAGGCGGTTGCGTCGGCAGCGCCTGCGTTGCCGCAGGCATCATGTCCGGTTCGTCGCGATCGCCCGGTTTGGGCACCAGAGGGATCGCAGCAAACTCATCCTGATAATGTTTTTTTTGCCCGTCAAGCAGTCCGGGGAGCACAATCACCCCAAGCGCGACCAGCACAATTGTGCCAACTAATCGATTCTGAAACTTACTCGCCACCGCTTCTCCCCACGTCTATCACTTCCATGACATGTGCGACAGTGTGAAACGATCCACACACCAACACGGTATCTTCTGGCTTCGCCTCGGCCAGTGCCGCAGACCATGCCTGCGCCACGCTGTCATAGGCTTCACCTTTGCCCAGATGTTCTAACAGCTGTTCTGCCGTTGCGCCACGCGGCCCTTCCAGTGGCGCGCAGTACCAGACATCGACCACGCTTTTTAACCAGGCCAACGTACCGGCAATATCTTTATCATGTAGCATACCGATAACTGCAAGTACACGCCCGCTTTTCACTAACTTTTTCAGACGTCCGGTCAGATATTCCGCCGCATGCGGGTTATGGGCAACATCAAAAATCACCCGCGGCGACTCGCTCACAATCTGGAAGCGCCCCGGTAAAATCGCCTGTTTGATTCCGTCACGAATTGCCTGCTCGCTGACGTCAAGACCACTGGAACGCAGCGCAGCCAGTGCGGTCGCAGCGTTCGGTTGTGGAACCTGTGGCAATGGCAGATGCGCCAACGTGCCGTGAGCGTCCGTAAAGGACCAGTCGTTCTCCGTTACCGTATAGCGCCAGTCCACACCACAGCGTTGCAAAATCGCCCCGCACTCTTGCGCCACATCCGCAATAGTGTATGGCATTTCCGGTTCGCCAACGATGGCCGGTTTCTCTGCGCGGAAAATCCCCGCTTTCTCACGACCAATGCTCTCGCGATCCGGGCCCAGCCAGTCAGTATGATCAAGCGCAATACTGGTGACGACCGCAACATCGGCATCGACGATATTCGTCGCGTCAAGGCGACCGCCTAACCCCACTTCCAGAATGACTACGTCCAACTGAGCCTGTTTAAACAACCAAAGCGCCGATAGCGTACCGTATTCAAAGTAGGTCAGGGAAATATCGCCACGTGCGTCTTCAATCTCAGCAAACGAAGCGGTATGCGCGGATTCCGGCAGTTCACGCCCCTGCACGCGCACGCGTTCCGTGTAACGCACCAGATGCGGCGAACTGTATACTCCGACTTTATAACCTGCTGCGGTCAGCACCGATTCCAGCGTACGGCAGGTCGTGCCTTTTCCGTTGGTTCCCGCCACCGTAAAGACAAATGGCGCGGGTTTCAACACACCCAATTTACGCGCCACCTGACTGACGCGTTCAAGGCCCAGATCGATGGTTTTACTGTGCAGGTTTTCCAGATAAGAAAGCCACGACGCCAGGGGCGACGCGGCTTGAGGAATACGTTTATTGTCCATGATGCCTGTAGATTCTTTACGTTGAGAAAAGCAAAAGGGCAGCGCCTGTGGCCCTGCCCTTTTCAGTTATCAGGCCTCTGATTCCTGATCGGGTACCGGAGGTACCACCTCGCCTTCACGCGGCTCATCCGGATTCGGCGCCGGAAGATTCATCAGCTTCGCCAGAATGCTTGCCAGTTTCAGACGCATTTCCGGACGGCGGACGATCATATCGATAGCGCCTTTTTCAATCAGGAACTCGCTGCGCTGGAATCCCGGCGGCAGTTTCTCACGTACGGTTTGCTCGATAACACGCGGACCCGCAAAGCCGATCAACGCTTTCGGTTCGGCAATGTTGAGATCGCCCAGCATCGCGAAGCTTGCGGAAACACCGCCCATCGTTGGGTCGGTCAGTACAGAAATGTACGGTAAACCGCGTTCCTGCATTTTCGCCAGCGCAGCAGAGGTTTTCGCCATCTGCATCAGAGACATCAGCGCTTCCTGCATACGCGCCCCGCCAGAAGCGGAGAAGCAGATTAGCGGACAGTTGTCTTCCAGCGCCTGCTCAACGGCACGGACGAAACGCGCACCGACGACAGAACCCATGGAGCCGCCCATAAACGCGAACTCGAATGCAGCCGCAACGACCGGCATACCGTGAAGCGTGCCTTTCATCACCACCAGCGCATCTTTCTCGCCGGTTTCTTTCTGTGCTGAGGCCAGTCTGTCTTTGTACTTTTTGGAGTCACGAAACTTCAGCACGTCTTTCGGCTCAAGTTCGCTACCCAGTTCCACAAGAGTACCTTCATCTAACAGGCTATGCAGGCGATTGCGCGCCGACATGCGCATATGATGGTCACACTTCGGACAGACCTCAAGATTACGTTCCAGCTCAGCACGGTATAAAACCTGACCGCAGCTATCACACTTGGTCCACACCCCTTCAGGAATGCTTGCCTTGCGGGTGGGAGTAATGTTGCTTTTAATTCGTTCAATCCAGCTCATTGGTGACCTTTCTGCCTGAACCCTAGTCAGCTTTGTTATAAGGGGCGCATAATGCCATTTTTGCCCCTAACAGACCATGAATGTTGCACATTAAAACATAACAGCCCGAAACTTTGGATAAAAAAGTGGTCGAACCGCTGAGTTACTTTCTATTTTGCAGCCCGTGACGCAGCCCGTTTATGACGAATTACTTCAATCACACCCGGCAATACGGAAAGGACGATAATCGCCACAATCAATAATTTCAGGTTTTCCTGAACGATGGGCAGATCGCCAAACAGATAGCCTGCATAGGTGAACAGCAATACCCACAGCAGTGCGCCTACAACGTTATACATCGCAAAGTGGCGGTAGGACATGTGTCCCATACCGGCAACAAATGGCGCAAATGTCCGCACGATAGGCACGAAACGCGCCAGGATAATCGTTTTTCCGCCATGACGCTCGTAGAACGCATGGGTTTTATCCAGGTAGCTGCGACGAAAAATTTTGGAGTTCGGGTTACTAAAGAGTTTTTCACCGAACAACCGGCCAATCGTATAGTTCACCGCATCGCCGACAATCGCAGCCACAATCATCAACGCCACCATCAGATGAACATTGAGATCGTTAGTTGGCAGCGCAGAAAGCGCGCCAGCAACAAACAGCAGTGAGTCCCCCGGCAGGAACGGCGTCACTACCAGCCCGGTTTCACAGAACAGGATCAGAAACAGAATCGCGTATACCCAGATACCGTATTCCGCGACCAGCTCTGCCAGGTGCACATCAATGTGCAGAATAAAATCGATAAGAAAGTAAATCAGGTCCATAGTTTTGCCTTTATACGACTCAAATTAGTCCGCCAGAAATAGCGGGCCCATTGGCGGTTTTGGCAGGTCGAACCGGTCAGGGTAATCTACCGCAACCAAATACAGTCCTTCCGCTTTCGCCGTTGCCGCTGCCAGCGTTCTGTCCTTCGCTGCTAACAGTTCTGCTATCCAGCTCTCCGGCTGGTTGTTGGCGCCTACTTCCATCAGGCTGCCGACAATATTCCTGACCATATGATGTACAAAGGCATTCGCTTTAATATCCACCACCACATATGCACCAAAACGTTCAACGTTAATGTGCATCACGTTACGCCACGGTGTGCGCGACTGGCACTGCACCGCACGAAACGAGGTAAAATCATTTTCGCCGATCAGACACTGGGCTGCACGATGCATACGTTCAGCATCCAGCGGCTCATAGTAATGGGTTACCCCTTTGCCCAAAACCGCAGGGCGCAACCGATGATTGTAGATGATGTAGCGATAACGGCGAGCCGTGGCGCTAAATCGGGCATGAAAATCATCAGGTACAGCTTTCACCCAGCGCACGGCGATGTCACCAGGTAAATTCGCATTTACGCCCAACGTCCAGGCGGCGTCTTTACGCACAGCGTGCGTTTCAAAATGCACGACCTGCCCTGTGCCATGAACGCCCGCATCCGTGCGCCCCGCACAAAAGACATTGATACGCTCATTCGCGACCTGAGAAAGCGCTTTTTCCAGCTTTTCCTGAACGCTACGCACTTCGTTCTGGCGCTGCCAGCCATAATATTTGCTGCCGTCATACTCAATGCCCAGCGCAATTTTATGGGTTAGCGGCTGTTGCAGGTCCGACATTAGTACAGATACTCCTGCACCAGTTTCTCCGCAATTTTCACCGCCATCAACGCGCCGCCAAAACGCACGTTGTCTGCCACGGACCAGAACTGAACCTGCTCCGGCATACCGTAATCGTTATGTACACAGCCGATGGAAAGATGTGGCGTACCTGACGCATCGCCAACCTGAGTCGGGAAATCGGTCTCTTCCGACAACGCCACGTCTTCAGCGCGAGAAAACGCATCGCGCGCTTCTTCCGCAGCTAATGGACGCAGAGCTTCAAAATTCACCATCTGCGCGTGACCGTAGAATACCGGTGACTGTACGATGCTAGCGGAGATAAGCAGACCGTCATCCTGCATAATTTTGCGCACTTCATCAACGATACGACGTTCTTCACGCACGCTACCTTCGCGATCTGGCAGCAGCGGCAGCATATTGAATGCCAGCTGGCGACCAAAGAAATCGTCTTCGTCAATCGGGATACCATTGAGCAGTTTCGCACTTTGCCCTGCCAACGCATCCACCGCTTTTTTACCGTGCGCAGAGGCCGACAGAATATTGGTCACCGTAATACGTGAAAGACCACCATCATCAATCAGCGGTTTCAGCGCAGACAACAGTTGACTGGTCAGGCTATTAGGGACCGCAATCACATTGCGGTTGCGGTAATCTGCCAACACGAACGGGTTAACGTCCGGAACCACCAGCGGAACGTCAGGCTCAAGTGCGAACAAACCACTGCTGTCGATAACCAGACAACCGGCATTGGTTGCTTCTTCCACCCATGCAGCGGTGGCCTCAGCGCCCGCAACAAAAAATGCCAGTTGTGCCTGCGTCCAGTCAAAGTCTGCAACATCCTGAACAATGACCGATTTACCGTTAAAACGCAGGTGCTCACCGGCACTTTCGTTACGCGCCAGCGCAAAAATTTCACCGACCGGGAACTGGCGTTCAGCCAGCGTATCGAGCAGGGCTTCGCCTACGGCGCCCGTTGCGCCCAGAATGGCAATGTTCCAGCCTTCAGACATGGTGATTTACTCCAGAAATA
Source organism: Citrobacter sp. wls615 (assembly GCF_005281355.1). NCBI lineage: Bacteria > Pseudomonadati > Pseudomonadota > Gammaproteobacteria > Enterobacterales > Enterobacteriaceae > Citrobacter > Citrobacter sp. wls615. The sequence continues at coordinate 167,837 of NZ_SZXM01000087.1, forward strand.
CATAAGCGTCCCTGTCGCATTATTCGACAGGGAGCATTAAGAAGACATTAATGTGCCGGGTGATGAACAGCGTTAAAACCCAGCTTACACAGCAAGGTGGCTGTCGTCTCGTCGTCACACATCACGTATAAAGACGACCATTCACGGCGCTCAAGATAATTTTTACGCAGTTTATCAAATTCACCCGGAATTCCAGCGACTTTACGCAGCGGCGCATCATCGCGGCGCACATCATACACTAAATGCGCCAACCTTTTCAGCGTTGGCTGATCTAACGGGCCGTGCAACGTGATACGACCGAATTCCGGCGCAGGTAACAGGGTGTTCAGCGCCACGTGCTGCTCGCGACCAATAAACTTGCTATAGGCCTCAAAGACCTGCGTGGTCCCACGTGCTTTTCCTTCCAGGGTATATCCGGCAATGTGCGCGGTGCCGATATCGGCTTTCTCCAGCAACGCCACATTGAGATCCGGCTCGCCTTCCCAGACATCCAGCACCACGCTCAGCGCCTGCCCGGTGTTAAGCCGGTTCAGTAATGCCGTATTGTCGATAACCGGCCCACGGCAGGCGTTGATCAGAATAGTGCCGGGCTTCAGTCGACTCATCAGCGCGTCATCCGCCAGGTGCAGTGTCTTATACGGGCCGTCTTTAAATAGTGGCGTATGGAAAGTCAGCACATCGGCCTGCTGTACCAGTTCGTCCAGCGAGCGGAAATCGCCCTCGTCACCGCGATCGGCTCTTGGCGGATCGCACAGCAAAGTACGCATCCCCAGCGCTTCCAGTCGCGCCTGCAAACGTCCACCTACGTTGCCAACACCGACGATACCCACGGTACGATCGCGTAACGCAAAACCGTCGCGCTCCGCCAGCATTAACAACGCTGAAAAAACATATTCTACGACCGCAATCGCATTACATCCGGGCGCTGCGGAAAAACCGATTCCCGACTGCGCAAGCCAGGCCTCATCCACATGGTCCGTGCCTGCGGTTGCCGTACCAACAAATTTAACCGGTTTTCCGCTGAGCAGTGATTCATTGACTTTCGTCACCGAGCGCACCATTAAAGCATCCGCATCATCCAGTTCAGCAACGGGAATCGGACGACCAGGAACCGCTTTGACCTCCCCCAAACGACTGAACAGTTCGCGGGCATAGGGCATATTTTCATCAACGAGGATTTTCACGTCTTTCGCACCTGTTTGAGAACGAGAGTTAACCGGGCAAGTGTGCCATAATCTCGCCGCCAGGCATACTGCGAGACCTGGTCAGCACAGATTTAAGGAACAGAGACGATGCAGCCCATTTCAGGTACGCCCGCTCGCCCTCCCGGCGAAGGCCAAAATGTCCCCTCCGTTGCAGGTGAGCAACCGTTATCCACGTTACAACGTACCGTGCTGGAACGGCTGATTACCCGTTTGATTTCGCTCACCCAACAGCAAAGCGCTGAGGTGTGGGCTGGAATGAAACACGATCTGGGCGTTAAAAGTGACACACCGTTGCAGTCACGTCACTTTCCTGCCGCAGAGCAAAACCTGAACCAGCGGCTGGAAGTCGCACAGCAGAACCATGCTAATCGTCAGGTGCTGTCGCAGCTTACTGAACTGTTAAGTCAGGGAAATAACCGTCAGGCGGTGAGTGATTTTATTCGCCAGCAGTATGGGCAGACGGCGCTTAGCCAACTCACGCCAGAACAATTGAAGAACGTGCTGACCCTGTTGCAACAAGGTCAGCTTTCAATACCGCAGCCGCAGCAGCGTCCGGCTACCGATCGCCCGTTATTACCCGCAGAGCACAATACGCTGAACCAGTTAGTTACCAAGCTGGCGGCGGCTACGGGAGAATCCGGTAAGATGATCTGGCAATCTATGCTGGAGCTGTCTGGGGTAAAAAGCGGAGAGCTAATCCCCGCCAAACAATTTACGCATCTGGTCACCTGGCTGCAGGCGCGCCAGACGCTCAGTCTGCAAAATGCCCCGACGCTACAAACGCTGCAGGCGGCGCTGAAGCTGCCGTTAGAGCCCAATGAGCTGACGGCAATCAAAGAGTACGCGCAGCAGACATATCAGATCCAACCACAATCGATTCTGACCACAGTTCAGGTGCTGGACTTGCTGAATCAAATCTTCCTGCGCCGCGTGGAACGTGACCGGGAGCAGGAATTAAACGATCCGCGCCATCCCCAACCCATTTACAGCCCGTTCGCGCCGATGATTGAAACGGTTAAATCACTGTCGGCACGACCGGGACTGATATTTATTGCCTTGATGATTGCGTTAGCCATTTTCTGGCTGGTCGCTTAGCCTTTTCGCAGAGTCAGCAACGTCACAACAATCCCCACCACGGCGGATATCGCCCCGGCAAGGAATACCGAGGGATAACCGTACGCGGTGGCCAGCACCCCGGCGACAGGGCCGCTTACGCCGTAGGAGATATCCTGAAATGCGGCGTAACCGCCTAACGCCGTACCACGAACCTGTGCTGGCACTCGCTTCACAACTTCAACGCCCAATGCCGGGAAGATAAGCGAACACCCGGCCCCGGTTAATGCCGCCCCGAGCAGAGCAACCCAGGCAGAGGGAGCCTGCCACAGCAGGATCAGGCCCGCAGTTTCAACCAGCAATGAAACAACGGCGACCTTCACGCCGCCGAACCGGTCCGGCATCCAGCCAAACAGAATGCGCATCAGCACAAATGCCCCGCCAAACGCGGTCAGGGTGAATCCCGCCATCGTCCAGCCATTGCTGACAAAATAGAGCGAAATAAACGTACCGATGACGGCAAAACCCACGCCCTGCAATGCCAGACCCAGGCCCGGTTTCCAGATAAGCCCGACCACGCTCCACAGTGAAGGTCGTTCCCCGGCATGCGCAGGCACTTTACGAACGGTGCCGTTGAATGCCCAGGCCAGCAGCGGTAATACCATCGTGGTTCCCGCCAGCGCCGCGAAGCCAAAGTGGCTATGGATCAGCAAGCCCAACGGCGCACCGGCAGCCAGCGCACCGTAAATCGCCATCCCGTTCCACGACATTACTTTACCGGATCGCGTTGGGCCAACCAGCCCCAGTCCCCAGGTCAGGGTTCCGGTGAGCAGTTGGCTTTCGCCAAAGCCGAGGATCAAACGCCCGACGATTAACAACGCAAATTTCACCGGGACAGAGACAGGCAATAGCGCGGCTAAAAGCCACGCCGCCCCCGCCAGCGCACAGGCAAACATCCCCTGTAGCGCCGAACGTTTAGCGCCATATTGATCGGCTAAGCGCCCGGCGTAGCCGCGGGTTAAGACCGTTGCCAAAAACTGTACGCCTACGGCGATACCAACCATGGTGTTGCCATAGCCCAGCTCGTGGTGCACAAACAGAGGAATGACGGGCAAAGGCAGACCGACCGTCATGTAGGTCAGGAAAACCGCAAAAGCGATACGAAACAGCGAAAAGTTCGCCGACGGTGTTTTTTCTTGTTGGGTTACTGCTGTCATGCGTTACTCCAAAATGCAGAGTAAGGCGAGGAATGCCCACGCCCCCTCTACCTGACTTTCAGGATTAAGGTGCGTTGGATAACGTTAAACGCTTACGCATTATCAAGAGGATAATGTTGAAGCTGGAGTCTGCCTGTGAGGGGCCCTGGCTGTCAACTGTGAAAGCATAGCTACACGCATCAAAACGATGACTTGTCTACGAACAAAAAGGGAAATACAGCGTCAATTCCCTTCGTTCTGAACAACCCGGTTACCTGTTCACGCTGCTGCGGCGTCAGGAGCCGGAACATCATATCCCAAATCTCTTTGGGCTCGGCTTCCTGCACGATGTTACGATCAGGCACTTCTGTTTGCTCATTTTTATTCAGATACGAGCGGACGTACAGCGGAAACACAGAAATATGGAATTCCTCAGCCTTAGACTTCGCACGCTTGCGCTTAACGCCCTCCTTCCCTTCACTGTAGGTATTTAATCGCAAGCGAACGGCTGGTGCGCTTCTCGGAAACCCAGGCAATTCAAGACACTCCTTCACCGTAAACCACTCTTTTACCATCAGTTATTTTCCTTTCCGCTGATGAAATAAAAATATTTTTTCTTTTGCGCGAAATTTCAGATTAATTCTGGCAATATTCCAACGACAAAAAGAAAGTTACATTCTTTTTGCCTTTCTAATTTATACCCTGAAAATATCGGCGCCGATAACACATCTTCTTAGGATTACAGAATGGAACACAAAAGCCAAGACTGGCATCGTGCAGATATTAAAAGTGCACTGGAAAAAAGAGGCATTACGCTCAGAGAATTGTCACGTTCGGCGGGTTTATCTCCTGATTCGCTGCGTAATGTATTTACCCGAAGCTGGCCGCGCGCAGAACAGATCATCGCCCAGGCGCTGGAAACTACGCCGGACGTCATTTGGCCGTCACGCTATCTCTCTAAATCAACAAAAAAACGGTTATAAAGAATAAACATAAATTATAAATTTATCACCAATAATTTACCAAACGGATTAATTAATATTTCAAGTAAATGTATTTTCGATATTAATAGCACTATCGGTCATTCTCGTCAGATTAAATCCTGTTAAAGCAATACACGAACTTATTAAATATTCTCTTAACAGGAGTCGTGATGAGCTGGGATAAAACAGCAGCAACAAATTATGCAAAATCTCATGCAGGCAGCCATTCTCAAAAGCGTTGTGCAGAATTTACCCGTAAAGCTATTCAGGCAGGAGGTATCACTCTTGGGCATACTTATCATGCTAAAGATTATGGCTCCATGCTAAAAAGTGCCGGTTTCAGCGCCATTGGCCAATTTGAACAGCCCCGAGCAGGAGATGTCGTCGTCATTCAACCTTATGAGGGAGGAAACCCAAGCGGTCATATGGCGATATTTGACGGTCAGGAGTGGTACTCCGATTTTAGACAACGTGATATGTGGGCGGGACCAGGTTATCGGGCGGCAAAACCGCCATACACTATTTACAGGAAGCAGTAATGAAAGCGTTCTCGTTGATTGCTCTGGTTTTGTTACTTTGTTGCTGCTCTTCATCACGCAGTGACAGCAATCAGGATGTAAAACAATTCTATCTCGCGTGGATGTCCGCCTACACACAAGATCGAGATACGTCCGCGCTCATGCAACGTTATGTGGCGAAAGACGTTATCGATCGTCTGGCGCTGATTGACAGCCTTTACGAGCAGGAAATAATAAATTCTGACTACTTTATGTACGTTCAGGATTACGACCCTGAATGGATCCCGCGGCTACGGGTTGGAGCAGCTCAGCCCTTTCTCGGTGGCGAAAAGGTGGAAGTGCAATTAGGTGGACCGGCAGGCGAAGCGCCCATGCAACTGGAAGTGTATACGCGTTGGGAAGAGGGTCGCTGGAAAATTTATCGCGTGCGGAATCTGGATAATCAATTTGAACAGCCAATCTACAGCACTGGTGATATCACACGAGCCAAAGCCTGGTCGGCGGAAATCGCGCCGGAGTACGAAAAAATGAATAAAATAAATATCCTCCGGCATAGCCGGAG